>CAZLYS010000429.1:0-4869 GCA_964563415.1 uncultured Halomicronema sp. | reverse complement strand
AAAAGGGACTGCAGGGAGGCAGACGCCGATTGCTGAGCTGATGCCGCGGCCGTGACGTTGGCCGTTGCCGCATCGGCCTCAGCTTGGGTCCGCTCAGGACTGATCAAGACAATGGGCTGACCAGGACTCACGCGATCGCCCGCACTGACATAGACCTCGGCCACCCGACCCGAAACTTCCGGCTGCAGCACGACTCCAGTCTGGGCTTCCAGGCTCCCTAGAAATTCGGATGAGTCTTGGACTGTACCCGCTTGTACCAACTCGAGCTGTACGGGTACCCCTGGCGGCATGCCCATAGCGCCCTGACCACGAGCCCCCATTAACCGCCAGACGATAAAGCCGCCACCCAACAACAAAATGCCGATACCCCCGGCGATGAGCCAGCGGCCCACTCCGGAGCGGCGATCACTAATAGTGCTAGCGGACAGTGGGGCTGATGGAGAAATATTAGGCGCAGTCATCGCCAAGACCTCAAACTAAACTGAACGGTTTAGGCAATTATATGATAATGCAACTTGACACGATTTGTCGGTACCGGTGGATAACGTGACGACCGCGATCGGCCAGCACTGAAATCTCTCTGGCTGAGCATGAGCGATCGTAGAGATTTTAGATACGACCAAGAGGCAACATTTCAATCGCCGAATATAGTACTACAGTATCAATTCCCTGTTTTGCAACTATCGATATCGAATGAATGATGAAAACTATGGAGCCTGTAGTCGTATTTTAGAAAACGGCAATTAAGTTGTGGTGAGGTCAATGTAATCGCACCCTAGCCAGGAAACAATGGCACCGCCAAAAACAGTTTGAAGCTTCCACGATGGGTCTACCTGACAGGCTAAACCATCCAGCCAGTTAAAAGTTTTTGGCAAACTCAATTACCAATCTAGATAGTATTCTCAAAATATTTGCAGTATTTTTTGATGCATTTTGAGGTATTTATTGATGAGAAAGCATTGATTGAGTTTGGAGATAACCCTGAAATGAAATCAACGATGAAAACTTTATGGATTTTGCCATTGCTACTGGCGGCCTGCGGTGGTCAGCCTTCGGTCGAAGATGCTGAGGCAGCTTTGTGTGGTGCAATAGATGATTTTGGTGGAGCGCTCGTTGCCTATTCACAACTCGATGCCCAATCTACGGTCGATGACCTCCAGACCGCCCGTGAAGATGTGGTGTCTTCTTACGAGGCCATGCAGACCGCTGCGAGCACTGTCGAAGCTGCTCGTGTCGCCGATATCGAAACGGCTTATTCAGATTTAGAGTCCACCGTGGATGGGATTTCTGGACGTGACACTCTCGGCGAAGCTGCTGTGGAAATTGGTGCGGGCCTAGCCACGGTCCAGGCAGCCCGTGAGCAACTTTACAGCGACTTGAGCTGTCAGTAAGAGGGTAACTTTGGGGCTGGATTGCCTGGGTAGCTGCAGTTGTTTGTTGCTTCGGTAAACTACAGCTGCTCACTGAGTACAATCAATAGCCCCAACGACGTAAGCTGCCGAATTTAACTGCAATTCAAAACGATCGCTAGCCTAAAAGTGCAAAGCAGCTAGCTTCTTATCACCGCTCATTTAAGCCAACAAACGCAGTAAACCTTGCTGTCCTAGCAACACCTCGCGTAACAGGGTGGTGATACCTACCCAAATAATGGGTGAAATATCGACCCCGCCAAACGGGGGCACCACTTTACGAACAGGCGTGAGCAGAAACTCAGTTGGCCAAACCACCAGGTTGAAGGGCAAGCGATCGCCGTCCGCTTGGGGATACCAAGTCAACACGATGCGGACGATAAACAGCAGTGTATAAACAGCCAGCAGCGGACTCAAAATCCAGTTGGCGAAATGATTTAGCGTAAACAAATCAGACATTAGACTTTTGCTAGCAGAATAAAGCGATAGGACTCTTGCCACTCATCCTAAACAGAATCGGACGTTGCTGGCCAGAATTTGTCGTGGCTCGCGATGCCTCTGAGCCTCTCCATATCGGAGCGTACAACACAAATTAGAGTCTAAGATTCAGGCTCGTGAATCTATAGCGGCATGCAGTCGAGTCAAGCACACACTGTTCCCGACTCCCTATTCCCTGTTCCCTTCAAGCAAACGAACTGTACTTGACCAAACTGCACAGGGCTATAGTACGGCCGGTCTGCTCGATTATGAGTTGCCACCATCTGAATGATTCGCCGCTGCTCCATCACAAGCATTACGCCCGCTGAGCCTAATGGACTCGGGCCTCTAATCTCTTTGGGGCTTGGTGGTTTTACCCGCTTCCAGCTTCTATGCAGTGGAGCGGGCTGTAAAGCGATCGCAAGAGGCAAGTGGCGGTCGACCAATTGGCAGAATGACCGACTAAAATCAACTACGGGCGATTTCCTATCTCTCTAAACGGGATTTTATGTGACGTGCAGCGATCGCTAACTCCAGACCTAATTCAGCAAGTGTTAGCTCAAAATGGGTCGACCGAGATGTCGGTAGACTATAGGCGGCTGATGGAAATTTACTGCGTGGTTAAGGTCGGCGGTTCCTTGGCTCAGATTGCAGCGGCTCAGCGGTTAGAAGAGACGGAGCGAGCAGCTCTGCTAGCCGAGATTGCTGAGGCGTCTACCCAAGCAAGTATGGAGAGTCGCATCGCATCGCTCCGTCAGGAAATTCAAGAGGTGGAGCGCTCAGTCGCCCATCGCGTCGCTTATTTAAAGAGTATCGATCCACAAGAAGAGCGCAACGTTCAGCGTTGTCTATCGTTGATTGAGGCTCATTTTGCCAACTTAGGAACATCCCCAACTTGAGTATGTCCTCATCAACACCCGAGGTCGTTGTCATTGGTAGTGGGTTGGGGGGCCTTGTGACCGCAGCGCTGTTAGCCCGCTATGGCAAGTCGGTAGTCGTCTGCGAGAGTCACACGATTCCGGGCGGAGCTGCCCATGGATTTACCCGTCAGGGCTTTCGCTTTGATTCGGGGCCATCGTTTTTCTCTGGATTGAGTGATCCGGCTTCCCGCAATCCCCTACGGCAAGTGTTGGATGTATTGGAAGAGCCCATTAGGGCGATCGCCTATGACCCGCTCGGGTACTACCATGTGCCTGAGGGCACCCTGCCCGTTTATCGCCAGTTAGCAGACTATCGCCGTGAGGTAGCCAAGTTCACGCCTCAAGGTGCTGCCGAACTAGACGCTTTTGTGACTCGGTTGTTGGCTCTTTATAAACCTCTCAGCCAGATTCCGAGCCTGGGATTGCGGCCTGATTTTGGTGTTGTGCCCTTTTTACTGCGCTATCCCAAGGCCTTGCTCAGATTATTGCCCCAATTGGGAGCCGTCCAAAAGTCAGCGGGGCAGTTGCTCGATCAAACCGTGCAGGATCCATGGGTACGCCAACTCATTGATTTGGAGTGTTTTTTGCTGTCGGGTCTCGACGCCCACGGCACGATCGCCCCAGAAGTCGCTTTTGTTTTTGGAGAACGTGAAACTGCGTCGGTCGACTATCCCGTTGGCGGCAGTGAAGCCCTGGTCAATGCTCTGGTGCGAGGATTGAAAAAGTGGGGCGGTGAGTTGCGACTCGGCACCCATGTCGAGCAAATCTTGGTTAAGCAAGGCAAGACCCACGGAGTTCGACTCAAGTCGGGAGAGGTGATCGCCGCTGAGACGGTGATTTCAAATGCCACACTGTGGAATACCTATACCCAATTGCTACAGCCGCAGGATTTGCCCGCAGCCTTTAGAGAACAGGCGATCGCCACGCCTGCCGTCAATAGCTTTATGCACTTGCACTTGGGCATTGATGCCACGGGCTTAGAAGATCTCACCGTGCATCATGTGGTGGTTCACAGTCGAGATCGCGCGCTTGAGGCTCCGGGCAACACATGTATGATTTCCATTCCCTCGGTGCTCGATCCGGCACTCGCGCCACGGGGCAAGCACGTCATCCATGCCTATACGTTGGAACCATGGGACGATTGGCAACGCGATGATACTTACGCGCAACGCAAACGAGAACGCGCCAACCCCCTCTACCAAGCCCTGGACAAGGTGATTCCCGATATTCGCGATCGCGTTGAAGTGGAACTCATCGGCACGCCGCTGACTCACCAACGCTTTTTACGGCGCTATCAGGGCACCTATGGGCCAGCGATATCAGCTGACCAAGGCTTGTTTCCTGATTGCCGGACGCCAATTCAAGGCTTGCTAAGGGTGGGAGATTCAACCCTGCCGGGTATTGGGGTACCCGCTGTCGCCGCTTCGGGAATCCTGTGTGCTCATTCACTTGTGCCGCCGTCGCAAACTGCGAGTCTAGTGGCTTCATTAGTTTCAGCCAGGGGGCGATCGCAATAGCCCTCAATGAGGTCATGCCGGGGCATTGCCAAATCCATGGCAGCTGCAGCTTCCGTGGCAACGGGCGCTGCTTCTAAAGGTGCTGGTGCTGCTTCAGGCGTAACGGATGACACTTCTAGGGAAACAGGGACTGCCTCAGGCGTAACTGTCTCTGAATTATCGATAAGTTCTTCCGAGGGGGCAGCCGCGAAGACATCCGTCATCGCGATATCCACAGGCGCGGGTTGAGGGGCTACCGGAGCTGTTGGTATGGCCGTTGCTGGCTCAGGGGTGCGGGCAATGGGAACAGCGTGTTCTGGCAATGCGGCAAAGAGGTCTGGCGTATCCGTCACTGAAACCGGATCCGTCGGGGCGATCTCGGTTGGCGTTGGGGCACCAGTCGGAGGTGCAGCAGGAGCCGTTGGTGTCGTCGGTACCTGGGCGACAGGCGTCGGGGTGGCACGGGAAGTAAAATTCGGTGTTGCGGCGGCTCGCTCTGGCCTGGGCTGAGCTGCGGTCCGTGGGGCGGTAGTGATCGCCGTTGACAAGGGATTGGCCACTGGAAAG
>CAZLYS010000428.1:0-4876 GCA_964563415.1 uncultured Halomicronema sp. | reverse complement strand
GGGCGTCAACGAGATCAAGCCTTATCTCCGCCTGACGCCGCAGCCTAACCGCTAGAGCGTCGGTATAGAACGGCTAAAATCCGGTTTCTATGTCGGCAAAGCCCCCATCTCGTGGGCCAATTCAGCAAGAAACCGGGTTTCAGTAACGGTGTTCTACGCGATCGCAGTTGGAATGCGAAAGTCTTCCCCCATCATGCTTTCTAACTAGAGATGATGTGAGCCCTGAATCCCCGATTCAGAGCATTGTGGAACTGTCTCGTTCCGGCTGCGCTCTAATACTCGAGTCTCAACGGGGGCCAGGGTAAAGGGTTCCAACTCACGTTTTTAGCTTTCTTGGGGATCTGTCATGACGCGATCTCATTCCCGGTGGCAAGATTCCAAAGTCGGGCTTTGCCGTCTTGACAAGCACTTGCCAGCCAGCGTCCATTGGGATGCCAGGCCATAGACTATAGACCAGACCCAGACGGGATGTTTCAGGGTTGTCAAACAATGAGTAAACAACGAGAGTTTGGCAAATGAGGCAGCAGGTAGGTTGGTGCTGGTTATGCTTGAAAAGCATCATCCAACAGAATCGAGAATTTTTAGGAACGCATCAATGCTAGGATTGCCTCTCGCCCATTGGCTCGTGATCTTGAGTGCCCTGATCAGCATTGCGGGTGCCTCAACTTACATTCGAGAGACGTTGCAGGGAAAGACCCAGCCCAATCGCATAACCTGGTCGATGTGGACCTTGGGACCGTTGATCAGCGCCACCATCGCAGTCGCTACAGGAGCAGATATTTGGGCAACGGTCCGTGTCTTCCTGGCCGGTTTTCTGCCCCTCCTAGTCTTCCTTGCGTCCTTTGCCAACCCAAGAAGCTATTGGCGACTGAAAAAATTTGATGCTATTTGTGGGGGATTTTCGCTGTTGGCCCTGGTGCTTTGGCTGATGATCGAGGCTCCTCGTACGGCCATTCTGTGTGCGATCGCAGGGGAATGGTGTGCGTTTTTACCCACGTTTATCAAAGCCTGGCGATATCCAGCAACCGAAACTGGGACATTTTACCTGGCGACATTTATCAGTCTGGTGATGGTGCTCCCGGCAATTCCCGAGTGGACTATCGAGAATGCAGCCTTTCAGCTTCACCTCCTAACTGTCAGTGGGTTACTTCTATTTGCCGTCTATCGAAAACGCTTTCGCTGGCACGGCTTGTAATCTCTGTTTGGATAACTGCTACGGTTGAGAGCTCGGTGAGGGCAGGAATATAGGAGTTAGCGCAATCACTACAACTTGGGGCCGATATCCCGTTTCAGGTAGTTGATCGAATAGCCCGATGAATCAACAATATCTCCGTTGGCTTGATTTTCAATTGCCCTCTGAAGAAGGACCGTTTCTACATCGGCAAGATATTGCTGCTTTAGTTTAGGCAGAGCTGCGTTTGCTGCGGTCAAGATCGGCACTGAGTTCGCCATTACCCATCAAGCTAGCCTGATAGAAAAGCCCCGCTACCTGACCTTTCCATAACTCAAAGAGCAAACTCCATATTTTTTTCCTAAAGGCGCTGACTATCGCTAACGACTGACGTTGAGACTATAGGACGGGCAACTAGGCCAGTTCAGGATTTCTGGACCCAAGATTGCCTCAATTAGAACTTGATTCGAGCCTTAGGCAGTCAATGTCTTCCCGAGACATTCTCTTTTAGCAGAGATGATTTGAAGCGAAGAATCCCATTCCTGAGATAAGGTCTTCTGGCTTTTCGGGACTTTCCTTTGTCCGGCTGCTATCTCCACCAAAACTTGGAGGTTTTACCATGACTACCCAATCTAGAACTTATGAACAACTAGAGCTATTGCCCGCCGGTAGCCTCTCATCCCATCCACCGTCTAAAGTTGCTCCCAGCCTGAAAAGGTTGATAGGGCGACTGCTACGGTTCTTTGCTCCATCAGACGATCAACCGAGAATCAATATCCGATACTCGCTAAATGGTGAGGTCCTCTTTGATGCTTATGACTCCTTTACTCAGCAGCGACAGCGCTATAGATCTGAGGAGGCCCTGCGGATCTGGTTGGAGCAGCGCCATAACGCGAACGCTCGACCAGATCCGCGCTGAGTTTCCTCACTTCAAGATGCTCACATATCCTGAGAATCCATCAATGACGCCATCTGCTTATCGAATTCGGAAAGCTAACCGAGTTGATGTTGCCGACTTGCCCGCGATCGAGCGTCGAGCAGCTCAGCTTTTTCTCGACCAATTAGCCAGCACAGGACTGACGGTAGATAGCTTAAACCACGTCAACTCAGTGGCGGATTTAGCGCTAGCTTGCCAGGCCGGGAGGTTATGGGTCGCGGAGACCGCGATCGCTGAACTGGTTGGATTCGCCCTGGTGCTTGACTTCGGTGACTATGCCCACTTGGATGAACTCTCAGTAGTGCCAGAGCACGGGCAACGGGGCGTGGGGTCGGCACTGCTGCGTCAGGTGTGTGACTGGGCGAGGGCTGCTGGCTACAGAGCAGTCACTTTAAGGACGTTTCGCGACGTTCCTTGGAATGCACCTTTCTATGAGGGCCGAGGATTTTGCATCATTGACTCGGCTAAATTGACGCCACGCCATGTAGAGCTGGAACAAACGGAACAGCAGCTTGGACTGAGTCTCGACCGACGAGTCACGATGATCTATTCAACCTCTACTGCTCAGTCGAACGATTGATGTCATTGAGTTACTGATGTCTCTATTTCCTGCTCAGCCACTGATAGAAACTGCTCGCCTGCAAATTCGTCGGTTCATACCAACGGATCGGGAGCCGTTCATTCAGTTTATGACCGATCGCGAGTCCACTCGGTTTCTTACATTTGAGGAAGATCAGACAACTCGTGAAGGTGCGATTGAACTCTTTGAGCTGACGATCGTCGCCTATGACAGTGAGCAACCGATGCTGGCGTTTGCAATAGAAAACCGGACAACAGATGCTTTTGTGGGGTTTTGTGGTTTGCATCCCCATGATCCAGAAACCGTCGAAATCATGTACGCCATCATGCCCCAGGTTCGACGACAAGGATATGCGACTGAAGTTGCGACAGCGATCACGCGTTTAGCGCTAGTTGATATGGGTTACCGTCGAGCGATCGCGCCTATCGATCCGGCCCATCAAGCCTCGCAAGCCGTGGTAGTCAAGGCTGGATTCACCGATTGCGGTCTAGTTCAGAATCAGGGGTCTACGGGAATCAAGCGTCTCTTTGTCTGTGAACGGGCAGCCATCGACGAAGACTAGATACAGTCATCAAGAAAGTTCCGCCCACCGGTATTTAATTCTGGCAACATGATGAAGACCGCTCTCACAATTCGAGTCGCAGCCCCTCAGGATGCTGATTGCTTGAGTGCCCTGGCCATGCGATCAAAGGCACATTGGGGCTACTCGGCTGAGTTCATGAATGCTTGTGAACAAGAGCTGGCCGTCACCCCAGAAAAAATTCTGGATGACAATTTTGACCATGTTGTGGTTGAGAACGGAGCAACCGTGATGGGCTTTTATGCCCTAGAACGCCTGTCGATATCTCAATTTGAGTTGGAGGCTCTGTTCGTTGAGCCGATGTACATGGGGCAAGGGGTTGGTCGTGTCCTTATCAGCCATGCCAAGCAGTCTGTTATCGCCAGTGGTGGGAGTACGCTCCTCATTCAAAGCGACCCTCATGCTGAAGGCTTTTATCGAAAAGCCGGAGCGCAATTTCTAGGTTGGCAGGTGTCAGCGAGTATTCCTGGGCGACGCTTACCTCGGTTGCAAATTATCCTCCCCTGAGGATGGGCATTTGAGAACATCAGTTTTAGTCTTGGGAGGTGAATCATGGATTACACGATTCGTCCATTGAGCTCTGAAGATGAGCCGATAGTGTGGGAAATGTTGCAGTACGCAGCTCAAGAGTCTTCTTTGGAGGCGCTGCAAAATCCGTTGCTCGCCCACTATGCTGCAGGATGGGGGCGTCCCGGAGATATGGGTTATGGAGCTTGGCACGCAGCCACTCCCATTGGTGCGGCCTGGTTACGGATTTGGTCAGAAGAGGACAAAGGGTTTGGTTATGTTAGTGATGACATTCCCGAATTGTCGATTGGGGTTGCCCCCGACTATCGCGAGCAGGGTGTTGGTACGCGTCTGCTGACCCAGCTCTTAGCCGACGCCAAGGCACACTTTGCTGCCGTGAGTTTGAGTGTGCGCGGCGATAACCCTGCCGTGCATCTCTACACGCGAATCGGCTTTATTCCAGTTTCCGGCAGCACAGTTCTCAACCGTACAGGTGGTGAATCTTTCAATATGATTCGCGAGCTATAAGCCTGATGGTCAAGATGTCTAGCGGCACCTAATGTCCCCCAAACTACATTTTTTAGATAGGAAAAAATCATGTTAATTCGAGTCGCTCAAGCAGCCGATATTGAGGCGATGTTTGACATCCGCACCAGTGTGACCGAAAACTACCAATCGCGCGAAGAGATTGCCGAGTTGGGTATTACCCCCGAGTCTATTGCCGAAATGTTGGCCACCGACTGCTGTGCTTGGGTTGCTGAACTGCAGGGGCAACTCGTGGGCTTTGCGATCGCTAACGCTACTGAAGCCACTATTTTCGGCATTTTTGTGCTGCCAGCATTTGAAGGCAAAGGATTGGGTCGAGCCCTCATGCACGCTGCTGAAACTTGGTTATGGTCAAAAGACCTGGACGAAATTTGGCTACTGACCGGCAACGACTCCACCCTGAGGGCCTATGGTTTTTACCAACACCTCGATTGGGTGCTGTCTGAGGTCATCGTTGAGGGAGACTATGCTGGCGAAGCTAAGTTCATCAAGCAGCGCCATCCGTACGAACTCGCTAGCTAGGTTGAAAGCTGACACCAAATGACTATGTTGTCG
>CAZLYS010000427.1:0-4878 GCA_964563415.1 uncultured Halomicronema sp. | reverse complement strand
TATACAAAACCTTCATAATCAGGTGTAAGTACACTATTAGGCGCATTAGCAGAATGTATAATGAGCCTAATAGTGTACTTACACCTGATTATGAAGGTTTTGTATATGATGAAGATGCAAGTGTGTTCAGCACCCAGCCCGAGATCAGCACCGATGCTACGCAGGAAAGTGAGGTAGGCACCTATGATATAAGTGTAAGTGGTACCACCGCTGACAACTATGAGATTACCCATAGAAGTGGCGTCCTTCTCATCATACCAGCTACTCAGCTCATCACATTTGATAGTTTGAATGTGAAATTCCTGGATAGCGAGGATTTTTCTTTGGCAGCTACTGCTTCTTCCGGACTGGATATATCATATGAGCTTTCTAATGACTCAGTCATTAGCATTACTGATGGGGTAGCAAGTATACTGGGACCAGGCACAGTAGAAATTACCGCCACCCAGGCTGGAACCAACAACTATAAAGAGGCAGAAGAGGTAAGCCGTACACTTGTGGTTCAGGCCTTTACAACTAGTCTGGATGAAAGTCTGGGGCTGGAAGGAGCTATTTATCCAAACCCTACAAATAGCCTGTTTCAGGTTCAAACAGACTTCAATTATACTGATGTTACTCTCTATGACTTAGAAGGGAGAGTAGTGAAAAGATTCTCTAAGCAGAATGAGTACTTCGTAGGAAACCTAACTGCGGGTACTTATTTGATTGAGCTGAGAAATAGTCAGCAGATCAAAAGAGGAAGATTAGTAGTGAGATAATCTCTCCCTCCTATATGAAAAGCGCCCTCTCTGATATTCAGGGAGGGCTTCTGTTATATGTGTTTCCATGTTGTAGAGCTACTTATCTACATCATAAACCATAGGTAAGGGCTTCCCTTCCCAGCAGGAAGGAATATTCACTCCTAGTGCCTTAAGAATGGTGGGAGGAATATCAAAGCTTCTGATATCCCTACTATCCGCCTTAACTTTCGCCCTTCCTCCACTGATCAGAATAGGAATGCTGGTTTCTTCCAGTGTATCCCCTCCATGGCTTTTTCCGATTCCTCCATGATCTGAGATGATCACAAATAGGGTGGACTCATACATACCCGCTCGCTTAGTAGCAGCTATGATTTCTCCTATGAGAGAATCCGCCTTTTCTACAGCCTGATAATAAGCCGGAGTCTGATGTCCAGCTTCATGTCCTGCAATGTCCACATGATCCAGGTGAATGAAGGAAAACATAGGTTGGTATTTCTCCAGATAAGAAACGGTCAGAAAAGTGGTGATGTCTTCATCCTTTCCTCCCGCCTGGACTGTAGATACATCCCTTTCTACATATCGCCTGATATTAGGCCAGTCATGAAAGAGTGCTGTGTTAGCATTCGGGTATTGGTCTCTGATGGCCCTGAATATGGTAGGGATTCTTTCTCCCTTTTCTCCTCCACAGAAGACTGAGTCTTGTATGTCCGTAATTCTCCAACTATTAGTCTTAACGCCATGTGTATCTGAGTCGACCCCGTTTAATAAGGAGGTCCAGTTAGGTCCGCTTTTGGTAGGAAGAACCGCCTGCCCTTGTAAGAGAACTCCATTTTGGATTAAAGTATCCATATGTGGGGTCTCAGCATTAGGAATACCATAAGTTCCCATACCATCTACCCCTATGTAGACAGCATGTTTAAAGGTAGCCTGAGCCATTAGCTCGATTTCAACTAAGCATAAAATGAGTGTGAGGAGAAAGTATAAGTATGTTTTCATAGATACGAATAGTAGAATTCAAACGACTTTATTATTAGCTGTCAGCGAACCTTTCTCAAAGGCTATATCCCATATATTGAGAGAACCATTGAAGCCCCATTCTTAGTATTCTTCAGGCTAAAAAGTAGTATCTTTATCAGGTATCACAAATCTTCCTTAACTCCTTTTTGCATGGATAGGAAAAACTTGTTAGTAGCATATTTCTCTCAATATATGACGCTCAATGAAGAGGAAGTGGAACTCATCCTGAATGAGGATATCATAAGAGAGTACAAAAAACATGATGTTCTCCTGAAGGAAGGCCAAATAGCCCAGGAGTGCTTTCTGGTCCTAAAGGGATGTGTGAAAAGGTATTATCTGACTGATGGGCAGGAGAAAATCATGGAGTTCTATACTGAGAATGATCCCATTTCTCCAGTTAGTTATGTTGAGCAGAAACCCTCCAAATATTATTTGTCCTGCGTAGAACCTTGTATCATTTCTACTGGTACGGCTGAACGAACAGAAATATTCTTACAAAAGTTTCCTCGCTTTGTCCCCATATTCGTCAAAATAGGCGATAATCTATCTGCCAAGAAACAACTCTTTCTGGATGACCTTAAGAATCTTCCGCCCGAAGAACGGTACCAGCAATTATTAGCAGACAGGCCTGATCTGGTGGAGCGTGTCCCTCAGTATATGATTGCCAGTTACCTAGGCATACAGCCAGAATCACTTAGCAGAATACGCAAAAGACTTTGGTCTAATGAGAAGGCCAAATAGTTCCTCCCCGGTTAATCTCCGGCCCCTAAACATGAGACCTAGGTCTTTTTTATGACCATCAGTTTATTAGATATATGACTCATCTTCTTGTTATCCTATAAAATCTCTAAAAGTACCTTTGGGCTGGCCGCCTCACCACCGGTTGTGGGAGGATTGCAGCGTTGCATTGGTGAGGCAAAGCGTTTTTGCTAGGGCGAATGCCAAAATGAAGGCACAGGGCTGATATGGAAGGCCCGCTGCAAGCGTCGTAACACTGGCTAACAAATAACTCTTAACCAAATCTCATTTAAGATCACCAAAAATTAGTATCTCTCCACACTTAGGATAAGTATCCCCACACGCTTATCCATACTTCATTCCAAAACCTTACCCAAAAAGGTATTATGAGTAAGCGTACCCTAAAACCTTAATATCTCTCTATGAGAAAGTATATACTTTTCCTTTTCGCAGCATGCGCATTAAGTGTCTGCCAGGCTCAAACAGTGAATGGAACTCCCCTTGAAGAAATCACATCCGAGCACCTGGATGTACGCGTCATGTCCCAAGCTTTCAACCGGATTAGGGTAGTATCCATCGACTACGGTGAATTTATCAGGCCCAGAGATGCCTTTCTGTTAAACAAGAATGGAGAAAGATGGGTGTTCAACTCTAATGCTGACGTCCTGAATTTCTTTAGTGGTTACGGATATCAGCTAGTAAGTTCTTATTCCGAGAATGAGGGGTACCCCTTACACTTTGTGCTTCAGAAAAAATAACGGATGAAGGCTTTACAGGAACGATAAGAATTCCCATCAGCTAAGCATTTAGAACCTCTAATCAACAATCTTTTATCTATGAAAAACTATATTTTGGTCCTCTTAGCAGGATTCGCACTTACGTTTACTCAGGCTCAAACCGTCATGAATACTTCCCTGGTAGAGCTGGACTCCAGGTATATGGTAGCAGAATTAGAATGGGAAAGGATTCCCAAAAAGGATAGGGCCACTGACAAGAAAGTAGCTGCTCAATTGATCTGTCATTTTGATGAGGGAGAATTCCCTCTTAAAGATGAAAGTGGTACCCCTATCAAATTTAAATCTGAGGTAAGTGCCCTGAACTTTATGGAAGACCATGGATTTGAGTTAACCAGTTCCTACTTCGGTATGCGAGACGGACTGGTCTGGAATACCAGACGCTACATTTTCAAGCGGAAAGGGTGATGGGAGAAATTGGACTTTCTTTCTCTAATTGAGTAAGTGGTCTATAAAACGCACCCCAAAAGCGTCATCCCCAGCGAGCTTGTCGCGGATAGCCAGAGGGGTCGGCTGGGATCTCAGAAGGACTCATTCAGACTAGAGACCTCGGCTGACCCACTTTCAAAACCCTATTACCCCCCGGCCTGATACATACATAGGAACACTACATCAAATTCTCCAGAAATCTTTTTTGTGCAAACCTAACCTCATTCTGCTATGAATAGGCTCCGTACATTTTTCTCTTCCTGTCTATCATCTTCAGCCTCTATAAAGAGAATGACCCTTTCTCTCTGCTTGGCTGGAACTATCACCTATACTTCAGCACAAAGTTTGATGGATACGCCCTTAGCAGAAATGGATACAGAATACCTTGTGGCTCAAATCGCCTGGGAGAGAATCCCCAGAAGAGAGAGGACATCTGATGACAGGCGGTTCTGTAAAATTCTTTGCTACCTGGATGATGGGCTCTACCCTATAGAGAATGATTCGGGAGAAGCGATAACCTTCAGGTCCACCATGAGTGCACTAAACTTTATGGGTAAAAATGGATTTGAGTTAGTAAGTGCATTCCATGCTTTAGAAGAGGGAGTCCATTGGAATACCAAACGATTCTTTTTCAAAAGAAAATCAACCCCATAAACTGAAACAATCTGTTGATCTATCTTTTTTAACTACCTAAGCCCACCAACTACATGAACCAGACTTTACGCTTTCTCACTTATTGTTTACTCCCTTATTCCCTCATTATTCCTAAGGCAGCTTTCTCTCAGGATATCACCAAAATCGATGGGGCCACTATTTCCCAACAAAGCATAACAGAAAAACTTCAATTCTTGCAGAAAGAAGCCAATGTCCACGGCCTCTCAGTCATGGTATTGGGTCCGGAGGAGGTTTTGTATGAAGGTGCTTTTGGCATGAGTAATATGAATGAGGGGACTCCCCTATCCAATACCCAAACCTTCTATGCCGCCTCTTTTAGCAAGCCCCTTTTTGCCTACCTGGTGATGAGATTGGTGGATGAAGGAAAACTGGACCTGGATAAGCCGCTGGTAGACTACCTGGACAAGCCCATAGGAGAGTATACCTTCAAGTATGATTATGAAGGCTATCAGGACATACAATCAGATGAGCGCCACAGAAAGATT
>CAZLYS010000426.1:0-4887 GCA_964563415.1 uncultured Halomicronema sp. | reverse complement strand
CTTCCTCTAGTAATAAGTCCAGGGTGTAGCGGTAACACCCCGGCATGGAGGGAATCGCCTCTTTTTGGCCCTCCCCTGCCATCACAAACACTGGATAGATCAGGTCATTGGTGGTGAGTTGGTTTTCGCGTACCATCCGCCGTAACCCTTCGGTGCGCCGCAGGCGGCGGGGGCGGCGAGGCATTGCAGGCAAGGTAGCGGTAGCGGCAGCGGCTTCGGTAGCGACTTGAGGCTTGGGGGCAATTTCAGTAGACGTCATGGCGTGAGGCGATAAAATTGGAATGATAATCATTCTCTAATTTACTGCAATGAAGGCCAAACTTACCCGAGGTCAGCAGTGGGTGTATGAACTGCTGAATAGCGCATCAACCGAAATCACGGCGCAGGATATCTTTGCCCAGTTGCAGACGCAGGGGCGATGGCCCTTGGGGCCGGTCTTTGACCATCGCTGACCAATGGTGAATGGGGCTATCGGCTAGCGTCGGTGGATTGCCACTATTTGACTTGCTTGAACTGTGGGCGATCGGTACCGGTGGAGGAGTGCCCCGCCCACGGACTGCAAAGAAAGCTAGAGGAGAATCAGCATTTCACGGTCTTTTATCACACCCTAGAGTTCTTTGGCCTCTGTGAGCCTTGCGGCGAAACTCTTGATGCTAGAACGGTTTGACGCATCAACCTAGTCAACAGCAACGGCGATCTGCCGCATCTAAAACAGCTAGAGCGAACGTAAATAGATTCTAAGTTTTAAGAATGATTATCATTCTTGTTCATATCATCAAGGCGAGTAATTTATAGCCCTAACTATCGAGGCAACCCTATGTCTTTGAACGTGAGTGCATCTTTAATTCAGCAGGCTGAAGCTGATTGCATTAACCCAGATGCTTTTGTTGACAGTATTCGAGAATCGCTACCCTATGCCTGGAATATCGTGGAAAAGCTGGCCCATAGCATCCATCAAGAGGGTATGGGGTGGGATAATTATGCCGTTGCCCCACCCAGTGAGCAGGCACGAGGACAGCTGCTGCGAATGATTGGTGGAGATGCGATTCGGGGTGCAGTCGAGAGTCACTTCGACGTGAAGCTGGCATTTCAAAACTGTCACAATTTGGCGGCTTTTCGACGCGATCGCCTTGACTCCGAGGCTTATCGCGAGTTTGTTTCCATCAGAAGCCAGATTCTCAATCAAACGCCTGAAATGAGAGACTGCTGAATCACGGCAGGGAAAGTTGGACCTGAGGCGGCTCTCATTGTTCCTACTTTGAGACAACAACTTCCCGCAAAATTAAAATAATTTAGATGCCTCAAAGCTTTTGACTCTCCTTGCCTTGGTGTGGAACAAAGCTGGATGAAAGTCCAAGAGTTGATTCTGCGTCTCAGCAAGACTCAGTCTCACACGAACTCAGGGAGAGCCAGGCTTTTATGCCAAACTTTTAGAGAAATAACGACAAAGCTCATCGGTGGCAATGGAGCGCAGCGGAATTGCTGTCCGGTGAAACACCTCGTTAGGCTTTTTTAAGCTCTTTCAGATACTCATTTTTTCTGTCTTTCTCAAAATACTTTAGGGCGTTACCCAAGCTCTCTTTTGAAAAGAATTTCAGATAATTATCAATAAACGATATTACAAATGGCCCATCATGTTTTGATATATCACGCAAGATCCAACCCACCGCTGTTTTTGAAAAACGTTCTTCCCTGCCTATGAGAACAGCACATGCCTCTTGAATGTATGGATAGTAACTTGAATCTGATGCTAGATTCACAAAAGGGACAACCGAAGACCTTGCTTTCCATAAATACTCTGCATCTTTCCATGCTGTTATGGCTTTAGCACATTGCTTACCATTTTCTTTGATGGTTGAACTAAGCACGCGAACACAAAACCAATCACAAATATTCCAATCGAATATTAACTCCTGCTCGTAAATTTCTGCGTATCTATCGAGCAATATATTCCACGGTAGTTTGTTGTATAAATAATTTTGAATAAACAGTATTCCTGCCAATTTGTCTTCTGCAATTGGTTCCTTGAAAAACGTAAGTGCCAATTCGAGTTGATCCTCTAATGACCAGTTATCTATTCCGTTTTGTTTTCGCCATTCTGCCAATAGCTCTCTGTTCCTCGGAATGCCAACCCCTCTGAACGGAATCACATTCTTCATGTATTTTTCCCACCACTGTTTAGTCTCTTCAATGGCCTCGGCTTCCAGCGCTGCCTGATGCTTCCGGATTAGTTCTTGATGAATCGTTGTCATTTTTTGGGAGCCTAACGTTGCCCTTTATCCGCAGCAGATAAACTCTGCATCATACCGATCCACTTTCGGTGGTCGGTGTGCAAGGGCATTGCTAGGTTGCGATTGCTGACTTCGGGGAATATATAAGCATGGTGCGTTTCCCAAAAACTATGGAGGACTAATAGGCTTTGCAGTAGGGAACGCACTCTACAAGAGTAGCTGGTACGTTGTTTGGCCTTAACACGAACTTGTCAACTTTCGGTGGTCTTCTATCATAGGGTAGCCCCAACAAATATATCGAAGCTAAGGCGTAGCGTAGGTATGAGAAGAACGTCAGTCTCTCCAGGGTGAAAATAAAGATAGAAAATCAATCAGGCTGAGACACTTCAGGCGTTATTAGCTGGGCCAGATAGTCGGTATAGCGTTTGCCTTTCTCCTCAGCGAAGAGTTGACCGGTTCTGCGGCAAGCTTCGATCCGATCAACACGAAAGACACGAAATGCATTCCGAAGTTCGCACCAGGCAGGGCAGGTCCAAACTGTCCCCCAATATTCTGTCTGTAGCGGGCGAATGCGCCGGGTTGTCTTTTCACCATTCAGACTGTGATATGCGATCTCAATAATCTCTCGCTCCAAGATAGCTTGGCGGATAAGTGCTAAGTATTCACGGGGAGCTGCCACCTCAGAGATATAAACAGAGATATTTCGGACAGGCTGAAGGCGCTGTTGTGGCGTCACAGCTCTGATTTTTGATACGAGCTTTTGAGCGGCTTCAGCGATCGCACGGTCGCCTGTCTGAAGCACGACCTCCATCCCAAGATGAAAGGCCTGCAGCTCCTCAAGCGTCAGTGCCAGCGGTGGCAAGAAGATCGGTTCGCGAAGGCAGTAGCCAACCCCGCGTTCACCCTCAATGGGAAAGCCAGATGCTACCAGCGTATCAATGTCGCGATAAACGGTCCGCAGCGACACCTCTAGCTTGTCGGCAATTTCGCGTCCGAGCAACGGTCGACCATCTCTAAAAAGCTGCAATATCTCAAACAGTCGGTCAGTGCGACGCATCTAGTTGAGTGAGATCTCAAGCTCGGAGTGGGTGAGCTTCACGCTTTGACCATCAATATGGCTGATAAAGGGCTGGGCCGAGTCGGCTTTGCCGATAGCTGCAGCAGCACGTTTGGCATCCTCCATCGTTTGCCATTCAACCTGATCAATCCACGTTCCGTCTGCGGCGCAAGAAAGGCGACGCGATACAAAGCCAGAGCAGTCACTCAGAAATTTTTTGACGGCTTCTGCAGCTTCGATGAACTCTGTTTTTGAGATCCCGTCATTGAGGTTAAAGATTACGGTTTCCATTACGTGTTTGGTTGTCATCGTTGCACTTTATGATTTACGTCAGCACCACTATAGGCGACCCCAACTGACAGCGTTCTGTCAGTTGAATTTCGTGCTTTAACCGCAACCCTTTCCGAAGAACAAGTAATGATGGGGTGCCTCAGCTACCGCGATCTAAAAATTGAGTTTAAAGCCATGCTGCCCAACTAGATCTGCATGCCTAACTTATTTAGAGAGAAACATTCCACATAACTCGCTGAAATAGGTGTTTAGGTAGAAACTTTTCAGCCTCATTCCCTAATCTGGGCGTTTAGGTGGAAATACGTCAGCCTAATACTCTGTATATGGATGATTATGTAGACGGACTCAGTATCAGCATCTCGCCGTTGCACGCCTGGAATTACTTGGGGTTTGTTTATCATCCTTCTGCAACACAGTTCATTAGCTTTCCTTTTATCGTCTTGAGATCCAAAACCCGATCGATGCAGACGAGCTGAGTGCCTGATGGCCCCAGCCATTTGGGGGCTTCGAGCTGAAACCGCTTCCTGTGAGCTGAGAAGAAGTGGCGAGCAGGGTTTTCTTAGCATCAGAGAACTCCCTTCATGTGGAACAGCTCCGGCTGTCGCAAGTCAAGGAACCGTGCTGCTTGCGAAAGCACTCAATTCTTTAGCGTCGTGATAAATTGAGAATGATAATCATTCTATTGCCAGCTTTTCATGGTCAGTCAAGTCACCCGTCCGCAGTCTGCAGCCAGCCCATTAGCGGGTGATGTAGAGCAGCTAGCGCGGCTTCGTCATACCTGTGCTCATGTGTTGGCTATGGCGGTGCAAACTCTGTTCCCAGAGACAAAAGTCACCATTGGCCCCTGTACTGATACGGGCTTTTACTATGACTTTGACCGGGCAGAACCCTTTACACCTGAGGATCTCAAGCGCATCACCACCGAAATGCGGCGCATCATTCGGGCCAATCTACCAATCATTCGCGAAACGGTGGAACGAGATGCCATCCGCGCTGAGATTGAGCAACTGAACGCACCCTATAAGCTAGAAATTCTCGCTAGCATCCCCACCGATGAGCCGATTACCCGTTACTACATCGGCTGTCCTGACCCACTGCCCGCTACCGCAGAACCGTCTCTGTTCAATCAGCCATCAGTTAACATCTCTAACTCCGATGCCGCAACTCCCTGCTGGTGGGATTTGTGCGCGGGTCCTCACCTAAGCCGCACTGGTGACCTGCATCCCAAAGCCTTTGTGCTAGAAAGTGTGGCTGGAGCCTACTGGCGGGGCGACGAAACTCAACCGCAGCTCCAGCGCATTTACGGCA
>CAZLYS010000425.1:0-4887 GCA_964563415.1 uncultured Halomicronema sp. | reverse complement strand
GTTACTGACGGCGAATCTTAACGCCTCGGGCAACCTTTACGACTTTGATCTGGCGACTATTCAGGCAGGGGGCGATGCGACGATCGCCGATGCCCTGGTGCAACCCATTCCGACAGCTGATCCATTACTCCCTCAGGGAGACTGGACGACGGAATTTGAATGGCTCGGCGATCGCATCGCGGTCAATCGTTTCACCGCTCCTAATATTCGAGCTGACGGCACCATTGGCGTGGACTTTAACCAGGCGATTCCCATTGGGGCGCTGGCGTTAAATGTGACTCTGCAAGACTATGATCTGCAACCACTCAACAGCTTGGCCCCCGACGCGGTGCGGGAGTACGGGCAACTAGTTGGACTGACCAGCTTCGACGGTCAGCTCACCGGCACCCTCGATAATCCCCAACTGACTGGGGATGCCCGCTTAGTTGATTTGGCGCTGAATGAATTTGTCTTTGAAACCTTGAATGGCCCCGTTGATTTGTCACTAGCCCAAGGCGGGCAGTTGGATCTGCGGAGTCGTGGGGGCGATCGCATCGCCTTAACCGTCAACGCTGACCTCTGGCCCACGGTGTTTGAGATCCGCAATCAAGACTTTGTCGCCTCTGGCACGGGTGAAGGGCGGCGCATCAATGCCGATATTCAACAGTTTCCCCTCGATCAACTCGCGGTGCAGCCCGCGGCTGACTATGGTTTTGGGATCGTCTCTGGGTTAGTGGATATCAGCGTTGCCGCCGATTTAGCCGATTTCCAGAATCCGATCGCCAGTGGCACCCTTACCGTACGTGAACCAGAACTCGAGCCGGTGAGGGTGGAACTCTTTACAACCGCTTTTCGCTACGCTGATAACACCGCCACCCTAGAGCAAGGCGAACTCCGCTTTGACAACAGTCGAATTTTGCTGGCTGGCAGCGCCGCCCTGCAACCAGAATTGACCTATACAGGCCAACTCACCGTTGCCGAAGGGCATGTGGAAGATTTGGTGGCGATCGTCGCAGCGCTTGATCTGGATGCTTTAAGATTTGGTCTCGGGCGTCGTTCTCCCACCGGCCGGGCTACTGATCTGAATATCCAATCGATCCGCTTGCCTCAGGCGTCTTTTTTAGAACAACTCGAAGCGTTTATCGCTTACGAAGCAGCTCGACCTGAAGATGCCCCAACCCTGGAGAATCAGATTGCGCTACCGCCGCTGGACACCCTGACGGGGGAATTTGCGGGCGGACTAACCGTAGCGGGGCGATCGCTCGATTTGAACGCCCTCACTGCCGACTTCAATTTCCAGGGACAAAGTTGGACTTGGGGACCTTATGACCCGACTAACCAGTTCATCATCAGCGGCAATGTGCAACAGGGGACTGTCTTTCTCGATCCGGTATCGGTCATTGTCGCCGAAACGGTCGTGAACCTCTCTGGCAGCGGCAACTTAGGACGCTTAGAGGGCGATCTGTTAGTGGATAATTTACCTGTTGAACTGGCGTCAGCCTTTTATCCTTTGCCGGTGACAGTAGACGGCGATCTGGATATCACGACACAGTTTTCTGGCAGCCTCGCTAATCCTCAAATTGCCGGTGAGCTCTTGGTGGCCAATCCCCAAATTGATCAGCAGCCCCTAGAGCGAGTGGCGGCGACCTTTGGCTATCGCAATGCCGTGCTAGAAGTCGATGGCGTCGCTGCCATTGAGCCGAATGAAGCCCCGATGACCGTGCAGGGCACCGTGCCCTACGGACTCCCCTTTATGACGGTGCGGTCTGCCACTGATCAAATTGCGCTGACCGCTGTAGTTCCCGACGACACCTTTGACTTTGTGAATGTCTTCACGCAGGAAGAAGTGCGGTGGGAAGGGGGCGATGGCGAGATCGTAGTACGGGTCGGGGGCACGTTGTCTGAACCGGCGATCGCAGGCACCGCCACCTTTCGAGATGGCATCATCAGCAGTGCAGAGCTGGGAGATCCCCTGACGAACATCAATGGTCAGGTGCAATTCAATCTCGAACAGGTGCGCATTCCACGCCTACAGGCTCAAATGGGGGATGGCACATTAGCGGTGACTGGGCAGTTGCCACTACAGCTATCAGGGGAATCATTACTCGCCCAAGTGCCAACCAAACAGCTTGATGCCGAAACTGCTATTGCTGATGGCATTCTGATTGCACTGGGTGAGTTACCCATCGATTACCGAGGAATTGTCGATTTGCAGCTCGACGGCCAAGTGGCCATTGCTGGCGCTGTTTTGTCCCCTAATATCAGTGGTGAAATTGAGTTGGATGAGGGCTATGTACGCGCTAATCAACTCTTGCAACAAGCCGGTGCCTTAAATCTTCCAACTCCCGAAGAAGTGGAACAGATCAACCCCTATCGGGCTCAGTATTTGGGGATTGATCCCTTTGCGCCATCGGTTATTAGCAAACCGACTGGGTTCTTAGACAAGGTATCGCTCAAAGATTTTACAGTCGTCTTTAGCGATCGCCTCGTGATTGATGGACAACCGTTTTACAACCTCACTGCAGATGGTGGCCTGACCGTTAACGGCACCATCTCTGATCTAAAACCTGATGGCGAAATTGACCTCCGTACGGGTTGGATCAATCTGTTCTCAGCGCAGTTCCGATTAGATTCCAATGCGCCCAATTCTGCCGTCTTTACCCCCAAAGATGGCCTTAACCCTTATGTCAATGTGGTTTTAGAAGCTCGGGTTCAAGAAACCGATGTCACCCGCATTCCGCCGACCAATGATGGCTTTACCAGTTCTGAAATTAGCGATAACGACATTCAGTCGGTGGGGGATGTCGAGTTTATTAATGTTCGAGCTGTGGCCATCGGTTACGCCAGCGAGTTAAGCGAGAGTTTGGCCCTAACGAGTACCCCTGCCCGTAGCCAAGAAGAACTCGTAGCCTTGCTAGGCAGTAATGTGGCCGGTGGCTTAATTAATGCCAGTCTGAGTCAGTTTGCGGGCTTCTTAGGGGCGGGTAGTTTAGCCGGGTTCGGTAATAACTTGGCAGATACCCTCGGACTGAGATCCTTCAGCGTTTTTCCCACCACTGATACTTCGACAGAAAGTACCGCCGGGGTCGGTATCGGTGTGGAAGCCTCGTTTGCGATCGGCAACAGTATTGGCATCAGTGTGCTAGAAATCCTCAACAGCGGCAATCCCCCCCAACTGGGCTTGCAATATCGCATCACTGATGAGTTACAACTGCGCGGGTCTTCAAACCTCAATGACACTGAAGTACGCCTTGAATATCGGACTTCTTTTTGAGGAGATCTAAGCAGCGATCGGTTCATCTTTTAGTCAGCAATTATGGGCATTTAGGACACATTGAGGCGTCCTGTCACAATGCTTCTTTAAGCGGATGATGCAGAATTTTGAAGAATTTTCTAGACATCAACGCTAGAGCCTTTTTTCGCAGAACTAACTTGTTATGCTGGTTTCATTCCTTACTGAATCCAACAGAGAGGTTTTTATGGCTGAGTCGGTAATCAACGCCCTACAACTTTTGATTTAGTCGGCAAGGTTTAGAAGCCTCTGCTTCTTGATGGATATTTTCAATCTCCTCAAAGCCTTGCCTAAGGCGCATCACCAATTAACCCCTGATGCTTTTCTAGGGCAAAGGCATCATTGCGCCTGCATTCACGACATCGACTAGGGGCTGCTGTCTTTTCACAGAAAGGGGTTGCAGCCAAATGATGGCAGTCCTTGGCAATTGGTTTCTTTGAGGACAAAACCTTGAATTTAGAAGAGTTTGGCTGGTGCTCAGGCAGCAGCTTTGATTTGGCGTTTGCTGATTTCAAGCAAGCCGGTTTTATTGTGGCTCGTGTCATATCAGAACAGCGAGGCGCGTATCAAGTTCAAACTGCAGCAGAGACATTAACGGCGCAAATAACCGGGCAGTTTCGTCATCGTGCGACTGATGCATTAATGTTGCCTGCTGTCGGTGACTGGGTGGTGATCGAACCCAGTCAAGAGCAGACCACCGCAATGATTCATCAGATATTGCCGCGGACGAGTCAGTTTGTGCGTAAAGCGGCTGGGACGACTACGGCAGCACAGATCGTCGCTGCCAACGTTGATACGGTGTTTCTGATGTCGGGTTTAGATGGCGATTTCAGTCTCCGACGGATTGAGCGTTATCTAGTCACGGCTTGGGATAGCGGTGCCAGGCCGGTGATTGTTTTGAATAAAGCTGATGTTTGCTCGGATGTAGAGGCGGCGATCGCTCAAGTTGCAGCCATTGCAGCGGGGGTGCCTATTCACCCCATCAGTGCAGCGATCGGCCAAGAATTGGAGCAACTCAATGCTTATTTAAGCCCAGGCAAAACCGTGGCGCTCATTGGCTCATCTGGCGTGGGGAAATCGACCCTGACCAACTACCTGTTGGGCTATCAGCAGCAGGACACCCAGACAGTCAGAGCAGACGATAGTCGGGGACGGCATACCACTACCCATCGTCAGCTCCTACGACTCCCATCGGGAGCATTGCTGATCGATACGCCGGGCATGCGCGAACTCCAGCTTTGGCAAACCGGTGCAGGTTTACAGGAAACCTTTGCCGATATTACGGAGCTGGCTGAGGACTGCCAATTTCGCGATTGCCAACACGACCGTGAACCTGGCTGTGCCGTACAGGCAGCGATCGCACAAGGACAGCTCAGTCCCAAGCGTCTGCAAAGTTACCAAAAGCTGCAACGCGAGCAAGCGTGGATCGAACATCGACAAGATAGCCAGGTCCGCGCCAACTCTAAACGTCGGTGGAAGCAGATCACCAAAACGATACGCCAACGACATCAGCATCTACAGTAGATAGCCAGCTGACCAGTCCTAGGGCTGGTCAGCTGTTCTTCAATCCCTACTTTTGCTTTTTTGTGTGCAGCGAAAGGAGCAAAAGTAGGGAT
>CAZLYS010000424.1:0-4893 GCA_964563415.1 uncultured Halomicronema sp. | reverse complement strand
CCCAGCATTCTTGAAGGCTTCGGCAAATTTCTCGAAGCTGCCAAAGTCCGCCTCATTTTTCTTCGCCAGATCGCCCGTCGGCATCCCGCCACCACTGGGCTTCATACTGTTCCAGTAAAAGGTGTGGTTCCAGGCTTGAGCCGCGTTGTTGAACATCCCGCTCTTTTCGGGGTCGCCCGCGATCGCCTGGATCACAGCTTCAATCGTCTTGCTATCTAAGTCAGTACCTGCCACCGCCGCATTGAACTTACTCACATAAGCGGCATGATGCTTGTCGTGGTGAAATTCTAAAGTGCCCTTGGAAATGTGAGGTTCAAGAGCTGTGTAGTCGTAGGGTAAAGTTGGAAGCTCGTAAGCCATTAGAATCTAGTTCTCTCTCAACGAATGTCGTAACTTTTTTGAGGGGGAAACGCATTGATGAAAACCAATATCTCTCAGGCATTGAACGGTTAGCGAGCATGTTCGCCCTGCCTAATTGACACAGAATTGTTTCCTGTATTTTTCCACCCGTGAGCAACCTATCAAATCGCTCACTGATGTTCTATGCCCCTTAGGGGCATTAGCTTAGATTCAATTGCTGACTTCACGCAGGAGTGAGATCGCAACGCTTCCTACGGTGCAGGCCATCTGTTTACCCAGCACCTTGGGTCAAACAGAGGAAATATGGGGATGTTGTAGCAGAGACAATCAGAGCATTTTAGCCCCGTAGTCGTGTAAAGAGGAACGAGAAAGGACACGTAACGCTCCCAATCACTAGCCGTAGATTATCAATACACATCAACTGAACACATCAACTGATCACCTATCGGCAGTTGGTGTGTATTGATAGTGTTATACAGCTCAGTCTTGAGTACAGTATTAAGGAAGTCGCCTCCAAAAATTAGGTAAGAAAAGATTTAGCCTCGCCAAATGCTCTTCGTACTCAGCCCTATCAACCGGAGAGACTTCTATACTTTCATCGCCAGGGTGAGATATCGTATTGCGATTACGTCGATCAAACATTGCTATTACAAACACAATTTCAGAATGGCTTGCTATAGACTCAAGCCACCCTACTACATGGTTGCGATCGTAGTGGCTACGCGATATTGCTGGTTGGTTGTGACAGAAACACCACTCTTGCAAAGTATTTAATAAGTGATTGTAAGCCAGGCTATGGACTCCCCGCTTTTCGGCAAGAATCATGCGACGAACTTGCTGCATAAGGCTACCATTCGCTTGTAAACAGTCATTCTCTATATTGATATAACGGCTTCCTAAAGGAGCTTGAGGATTTATGAGACGACCAAGCAAACCAACATACGAACTAGTCGACACGTGGAGAAGATGAATAATCTCATTACTAAACTCCCCATCGTATTCATCAGTTAACATTAAGTGTTCAGCGAGATGAAGAGTGGTAAGAGATGAAAATGGACTCCCTAAAGATTCACGAACATAAGCGAAAAGTGAATTCAAAGCAGTTGGGACACGAGATATTAAAAATACTAAAACTTTGATACTCTTTGGCATCAACGCAGGATGCCAATCTTGAAAAACTTCCTCAAGCTGCTGTTGGGCTTGTTGACTACGAGTGTAATGAACAACAGCGTTTTGAAAGCATTGCTTTAAAGCCAGATCATCATTTGTCGCAATTCTATCCACATACCCTCTATCTCTGAATTGCTCCTTTAATCTGTTTAAAACTAAGATTGCACGATTCAACGTTTCTTGTGGTGTTTCTCCTCCCTCTTCAGGTAATGGACGGTAGAAACTGACTAGACGGCTACGCTCGATCAAATCATCAACTTCATCTTCAGTAGAAAGAATATCTAGCCTAGTTTTAAGTGGATTTAGGCTAAGACCAAGGTTGCTGGATAAATGCTCACCGATATGGGTGGAAATATCAAGCATTCTTGTTCCAATATTCTCATTCGCTTCTTCACTAGAAAACTGCACCGTGAGGAACATATCATCAACATAACGGTGAAACGTTAGAGAAGGAGCAACATCCATCTGTATATCTCGTATACAGCAGTCAAGCGGGTACAGAAAAAGATGGCTCAGTAAGTTGGAAATTATATTCTGTGGGGATATAGGTAAACCCTCTGGGCGTTGGATAATTAAGAATAGAATTTCTCGAATTGTCAAGCGTGTATGTTCATCGTAACGAAGACGTAATAATGATGCAGGTAAAGCTTGATCTGCCAAAACTTGCATAAGACGAGCATGATCAATTGAACGAAAAAAGTCCTGTATGTCTAGATGCAAAACAGCAACCTTGTGGTTCTGTATTTGACGGCGAACTGTTCGACGTATATTTCTTGTGAATTCCTGATAATCTTCCTGGTAATGAATTTGGCTTCTCTGTGGATTATCTAAACGAATATTTGCTCCGTAGTAAGTCTGAATGGAGGCACGAGCCTGAATTGGATTCAATTCAGTTCTCATTGATTGTGTTAAATCAAGCAAGTAGAATCCCAAAGCGTAATATAGAATCCAGAGGCGAGTTTCAAGAAAGTGAAATTGACGCACTCCACCATCGCCTTTAGGTACAGAATAGGGAATAGCGCGAAACCAATTTGGATAATTAAAACAAAGATCATTTTGGATGAAATCGATGTAGAATTGCTCTGCTTCAACCCCGTCAAGAGCACTTTCTCGTCTAACAATTTCCAAATCCAAACTGCGATGAGTACGTGAGTTAGATTGAACTTGACATGATAGAAGTTCTATAGCGCCTCTAATATGCTCTTCTGTTAGAAATGACCCAATCGGAACGCTAATGGCCCTTTCTCCTAAAACTTAAAACATCATTTCTCGATTAACAGTTTAACCAACTTAACCGTTTGTGTCTCTGTTAGGGATCGATAAATGCTTAAGAAGAGTGAGGGAGATGCTCTTGAACTACCCTGAAATCAACTTGACAAATCGCCTCATTAGAAACCTTGCGCTGCTTTAGATTTTGTCTCTAAAAGATAGGCTTGTGCTTGCCGTCCTCCACCAAGACTTGCGGTATAACAACCTTATTAGAAAGAAATTTCTGTATCTTCTCCTGAATAGGATCGATAGGGCGAACGTGTCTGCATATCTGCCCTGATCTGCCCGATCTCAGACAAATCTCCGCATATTGTCCCGACAGTCAAAGAAAGATCGCCAGCAACCGGCCAAATCTTTTTTCACCTCAATCCGCCTTGACTTGATCTTGTCTTAGACTAGGAATGATTATCATTCTTGTTGGTGATTCGCTATGGTCAACACCGCGATCGACTCAGTGCCAGTGACCGTCCTGACGGGGTATTTGGGAGCTGGCAAAACCACCCTGCTGAACCGCATCCTCACCTACGAGCACGGTAAAAAGGTGGCGGTGATCGTCAACGAGTTTGGAGAAGTCGGCATCGACAACCAGCTCGTGATTGACGCCGACGAAGAAATCTTTGAGATGAATAACGGCTGCATCTGCTGCACGGTGCGGGGCGATCTGATTCGCATCATTGGCAACTTGATGAAGCGGCGCAACAAGTTTGACCACCTGGTGATTGAAACCACTGGCCTAGCTGACCCGGCACCCGTCATTCAAACCTTTTTTGTGGATGAAGATATGCAGGGTCGGCTCAATCTGGATGCGGTCGTCACCGTCGTGGATGTTAAGCATATTCATGACCATTGGGATGCCGACGAAGCCCAAGAGCAGATTGCTTTTGCCGATGTGATTCTGCTGAACAAGACCGATCTGGTGAGTGAGGCCGACCTGGAAGCACTAGAAGCCCGGATTCACACGATGAACGCGATGGCGAAAGTGTATCGCACTCGTGATGCCGCTATTGAGATGGAGTCCATTCTGGGTGTTAATGCCTTTGATCTGAACCGGGCGCTGGAAGTTGATCCCGACTTTTTGGGCGAAGATGCTCATGAACACGACGAAACTGTTGGCTCTATTGCCCTGGTGGAAGCGGGGGAACTGGATGGCGAAAAACTCAACGCCTGGCTCAGCGAACTGTTGCAAACCCAAGGCCCCGATATCTTTCGGATGAAGGGTATCCTCAATATGGCCGGAGAAGATCAGCGGTTTGTGTTCCAGGGTGTACACATGTTGTTTGATGGTCGAGCCGATCGCCCCTGGAAGCCGACTGAAAATCGTAAGAACGAGCTGGTCTTTATTGGTCGCAACCTGGATGAAGCCCAACTGCGGGAGGACCTTCGCGCGTGCCTAGTGTGACCAAAACGTTTCTGAGTGTTTGTCGGCAAGGCCATCTCAATGACTACGTGACGGCGATCGCTTGGTCTCCCAATCATGCCCTCGCGATCGCCTCCGCTGCTGGCGAAATCCTTCTGATCAATCCTGAAACCCAGGAAGAGCATTGCCTCCAGTCAGCCAACGGTCAATCCATTGATTGCCTAGACTTTTCTGCCGACGGTCATTACCTTGCCGCTGGCGGCCAATCTGGCGAACTCTTGATCTGGTCCATCCAATCACTGACCCAGTCACCCATTGTTCTCCCTCACCCCCGCACCTGGCTCGATCGCCTCACCTGGCATCCGACCCGCAACGAACTCGCCTTTAGCCTCGGTCGCTATGCGCAAGTCTGGGATGCTGAAATAGAAGAAATCGCCACCACACTACAGTTTGAGACCTCGTCGGTACTCGATTTAGTCTGGCACCCCCAGGGCAGCCATCTGCTGGTGAGTGGCCATCAGGGCATCAAAATCTGGTCCCGTGATGACTGGGATGCTGATCCCACAGTGCGCGAAATCGCTGCCGCCAGTGTCGCGATCGCCCCCTCCCCGGATGGCCAATACCTCGCCTCCGGCAATCTCGATCACACCTTACTGGTCTGGCCCTTTGACAGTGCTGATCCTTGGCAGATGCGCGGTTTCCCTGGGAAAGTCCGCCAACTCGCCTGGTCTGACGTC
>CAZLYS010000423.1:0-4901 GCA_964563415.1 uncultured Halomicronema sp. | reverse complement strand
TTTTTGGACCGTTCTATCACTCTTTTCCGGCCTGTTAGAAATGACCGGCGCACTCGCAGCAGAGGCGTATGGTGCGGGCCGGGATACCCAAGTTGGTGTGATTACCTCACAGGCGCTCCTGCTAAGTCTGATAGTGGCAATGCCAACCATGATTGCCTGTTGGCATTTGGACGCTGGGTTATTGGCCCTCGGGCAAAATCCACAGATTGTGGCCGCGACGATGGCCTACCTAAGAGCGATCCTGTGGGGATTGCCTGCCGCTCTGGGGCTATTCGTCTTTAAAGAAATTACAACTGCTTTGATGCAACCGCGTCTCCTGACCATGCTCATGGTCGGTAGCATCCCAGTCAATATCGTCTTCAATGATGCGCTAATGCACGGCAAGTGGGGCTTACCCCAGTTAGGTCTAGCCGGTATTGGCTGGAGTAGTGTCCTGATTTTATGGGGCATGTTTGGGGCGATCGCGCTCCGCCTGCGATTACGATCAGATCTCCAACGGTGGGCACTGTTTCGTTTTATCGGTCGCCTATACCCATCCGTCTTGCGCCAAATTGTGTCTCTCGGTTGGCCACTGTGTGTGGATTACGGTACCGAGTTTGGAGCGTTAACAGTGGCGGCTCTGATGATGGGTTGGTGGGGAGCCGACTGGTTAGCTGCTCACCGCATTGTCATGACGACCACCGAAGTCCTATTGATGTTTTCCTGGGGACTGTCTTATGCCACCGCCATGTGTACAGCTCATCAAATTGGAGCCAACCGCCCGGATATGGCTCAGCGACTCATGGGCATGAGCTTGCTTCTTAATGGTGCCGTTGTTGGTTTGTTGGCGATACCTCTATGGCTGCTGCCAGCCACCATTACGGGTTTCTATGTAGATACTCGCCTGGCCGAGAACCAAGTGATTCTCCAGAGTGCCATTGCTCTCTTCAAAGTTGGTGTCGTTTTTCAAATCTTTCAAGGCTTTCGCTTAATCAGCTTGGGCACGCTACAGGGCCTCCATGACACTCACCTGCTAGCCATGATTGATTTTGGCGCGCATTGGGCGATCGGCATTGGCTGCGGCTATCTGCTTGGGCAAACCTTACATGGCCAAGGCTTAGGGCTATGGTGGGGCCTTGCGCTCGGGCAATTAGTCGCCGCACTGCTACTGGGCTATCGTGTGCAGTTCCTCTTACGCCGTAGAATTCAAGCCCGCTCTGATGTCCTCTAGAGAGTCTCTGTTTGCGCCCGCCTGCTCAGCGTCTAAGTCCAAACAAAAAGCAGCTTTAGACTGTAAGCTACTAGACGGTTTCTCTAAACTGCATCCAGGCCACGTTGACACAAGGATTCGCGGTTAACCATCGTGAACGCCTTGACGTCATTTCTTCGGGGGTACTACCTACCATGAACTCTCTCGGACGTCACATTCTCGTCGAGTTTCACGGCTGTTCCAGCGAAATTTTGAATGATGTGCCTCATATCGAGGCCAGCATGTTGAAAGCTGCGCAAGAATCTGGGGCCACGATTATTAGCTCAACCTTTCATCATTTTTCGCCCTTTGGCGTATCTGGTGTCGTCGTTATCCAAGAAAGTCACTTGGCAATTCATACTTGGCCAGAATATCGCTACGCTGCCGTTGATCTCTTTACCTGTGGTTACTCGGTCAACCCGTGGATATCATACGAAATTCTGAAATCAGAGTTCGAAGCACATCATGGCTCTGCCGTTGAGTTAAATCGCGGACAGCTAGAACTTTTGGAAAAGAAAACCGATATCGACTTGGGCGAACTGCGCGATACCGCCACGCAAAAATTAATGACACCCCGTTACAGCCGCAGCGTTTGGTTTACCGATCGCAACGAAAATATTGCGCTCTCGATTCGGCATAAGGGCGATCGCATTTTTCATGAAAAGTCGCCTTATCAAACAGTGGAAATATTCGACACGTTTGAGTACGGCAAAATGCTCACCGTCGACAAAATGGTGATGTGCTCAGAAAAGGATGAAAAGGCGTACCACGAAATGATCGTCCACGTGCCGATGCTAGTGCAACCAGACGTTCGTAACGTCTTGGTCATCGGCGGCGGCGACGGGGGCAGTGTGCGAGAAATTCTCAAGCACGAACAGGTGGAATCGGTCACCATGGTCGAAATTGATGAGGCGGTCGTGCGGGCATCACGAGAATATTTGCCCACTCTCTCAGCGGCGTTAGACGATCCTAAACTAGAGTTGATTATTGACGACGGCATCGAGTTTGTTCATCAGGCTCCCGCCGAGTCGTACGATTTGATTGTGGTGGATTCCTCTGACCCAGTAGGCCCCTCAGAGGGGTTATTTAGCCATGCGTTCTACCAGGATGTCTACCGTTGTCTACGGCCCGGTGGTGTGATGACAGCCCAGAGCGAGTCGCCTCGGTTTAATCAGCGGGCCTTTGTCGATCTCAATCACTGCCTCAAAGAGGTTTTTGGTGTCGAATCTGTGCATTGCTACTTAGCCTTTATCCCCACTTATCCCACTGGGATGTGGGGCTTCTCCTTTTGTGCCAAAGGCAATCAGCATCCGGTCAAGGATCTGAATGGCGATCGCGCAGCCCACTTTGCAAAAGCTCACAACCTGCAGTACTACAACGTCGGTATTCATCAAGCGGCGTTCTGTTTGCCCACCGCTATCGATACGATGCTGAATGGCTAGTCGCGCTGACATGCTTCAAAGTTTTGATCCCAGCGGTGTCGGTTTAGACAACGGCAACTTTTGCGGCCTGCCCTTTGACTACGACACCGCTGGCATCATTCTGCTGGGCGTGCCCTGGGAGGTCACTGTGTCTTATCACGCAGGCACGGCAGCTGGGCCAGAGGCGGTGCTAAACGCCTCTCCACAACTCGATTTATACGATCTGGACTATCCCGATGGTTGGCAGCAGGGTATTTATATGCCGCCGCCACCCAGCTGGATTAGAGCACTCAACGACGAACTGCGACCCGTCGCTGCCCAAATAATCGACGCCACAGAACAAGGTCTTGATCTAAAAACCAATGCGCACATAGGAGCTCAACTGGAACGGGTCAATAAAGGGTGCGATCGCGTCAATCAATGGCTGTATGCCACTGCCCAGAAGGCGATCTCCGAAGGTAAGCGAGTGGGCGTGATCGGCGGCGATCATAGTATTCCGCTCGGACTCATTCGAGCATTAGCTGAGCACCATAGCAGCATGGGCATCCTCCACATCGATGCCCATGCTGACTTGCGCCAGGCCTATCAGGGCTTTCCCTATTCCCACGCATCTATCATGAACCAAGTCATCAACCTGCCTCAAATCACTCACCTCGTCCAGGTTGGGGTTCGCGATATCTCTCACGGAGAGGTAACGACCATCCAGGCATCGGAGGGTCGGATCCAGACCCACTATGATCCCATCCTGAAGGAACAGCGCTTTGCAGGCATTCCCTGGCGCGATCTCTGTTGTCAAATCATTGAACCGTTACCCCAACAGGTCTATATCAGCTTTGATGTGGATGGTCTCGACCCCAAACTTTGTCCCCATACGGGTACCCCCGTCCCTGGTGGCCTGGAGTTAGAAGAAGCCTTTGCGCTCCTGCGGGAAGTCGTTAGGAGCGATCGCCAAATTATTGGCTTTGATGTTTCTGAAGTGGGCCATGGCGAATGGGACGGTAATGTCGGGGCTCGCATTGTATATAAGCTTTGTAATCTTATGGGGAAATCATTGGCGATTCCTTAAGTACCTCCTCATTGCTTGAAAGCCCAATATTCTTGAAATTTAATCCGATAAAATGTGCCCACCAATTCTTAAAGTAAGGTGACTGCCCAAAATGTCTGTCAAAGAAACTGTCATCCAGGGCATACGCAAAGTGAGTCCGCTTACAACCCCCTTTTTTGACACGATGCTGTCATGGGCTCAAAAGCATCGAGAGCTCCGGTTTCTATTACCTCCGGGCAAGCAGTTCATTTATGATCAATACTTAGGCAACCTCAAGGTCAACATCGACACGACTTATCCTATTGAAGTCGAGATGGCGACTGGTCGCTATGATCTAAAGACCTCAGACATCATTCAAAAGTTCATATCTGCTGACGATACTGTCTTAGACATTGGAGCGAATGTAGGCGCTTTAACTTTACTGATGGCAACGGTTGCCGATCAAGGCCGTGTGATTGCAATTGAGCCCGGCCCAAATACGTTTGCGCGCTTACAAGCCAACTTAGATCTAAACCCAATACTCTCTGAGAGAATAGATATTTATCAGTTGGGCATCGCTGACAAGCCAGGAGTCCTTTATTGGCAAGAAGATGCAAACGTTCCAGGAAATGCTGGTTTATTTAGTCATGATGGACTAGCCGTCAAAGTGGAATCTCTAGACCAATTTGTAAATCAATTATCACTCAATCACCTAGATTTCTTAAAAATTGATGTTGAAGGTATGGAATATGAGGTCATCTCCGGAGGCCTAGATGTACTCTCAACCTTTCGCCCAATCATTTATTACGAAACCTTAGAAAGTTTTAGGGTCAATCGAGGATTCGATATTTACAATCAAATATTTGATGTATTGAAGCGACTAGATTATCGACAATTTGCAATCGCTCGAAACGCCCAAATTCAGGAAGTGCTGAACTTAGACAGGCTTCTTTCTCCTAATACTCTGGCAATCCCTTCAGAAAAGTATCAGCACTTCTCTATGGACGAATTACTCGCCCCAGAAATCTGATTAACAGATCAAGATCATAAAGTATTTTCCTCAGAGATCATATGTGACAAGTTGCCGTTAGTTCAGGCTATTCAGATAACTTAAACTCTTATGTCGAAAAAAATAATTCCTGAGCTCTACATCTGGCTACAGGCTATAGCACCGTAAGAATAGAGATATCATCGCAGTGCTTTAATGATTAGTTTGAAAGGATAAGGT
>CAZLYS010000422.1:0-4913 GCA_964563415.1 uncultured Halomicronema sp. | reverse complement strand
TCTGAAGTTACTCGCCGCCACTTATTTCTAAGATCTGAGTTCTAAACGGCATCTCAATTGGTGCAGTTACAGGCCCCTTCCGTTTGTCCCGTAGCGACGTTGCGTTCTACCCTTTACAATGAGCCGTCTTCCGAATGTTGCACATCCCACACGTAGGCTGTATCCCAGTGACATGAGTGATGCCGAGTGGATGGTGATTGAGCCAAAGCTACCGGTTTATAAGGGTTTTGGGCATCCTCGTGAGGTGGACTTGCGGGGAATTCTCAACGCAATCTTCTATGTCCAACGAACGGGTTGTCAGTGGGAAATGCTGCCCCACGACTTCCCGCCGCATCAAACCGTCTACAAATATTTCCGCAAATGGCAACGGAAAGGGATTTGGCAAGCGCTTCACGATGAGTTGCGCGGTGAGTTACGCCCAGACCTCGGTCGCGAAATTGACTCCAGCATCGCGATTGCCGATTCGCAATCCGTCAAAACGACGGAACAAAGGGGGCGGTCTCCGGGTTTGATGGTGGCAAGAAAGTGAAAGGCCGTAAGCGCCATATCGTAGTCGATTCTCCGGGTTTTGTGGTGGGCGTTTTAGTGACGGAAGCGAATGCTTCGGAACGATTAGGGGCAGTTGTGGTGCTGCATGAAGCACGCGAACGGTTATCTCGTTTAGAGGTCGTCTACGTTGATCAAGGTTACTCGGGCCCTAACTTCGCTAGGGCCGTGCGTCAAGTCTGTGGGGATGCAGTAAGCGTTGAAGTGATCAAGCGCTCGGCCAAGACTTTTGAGGTGTTGCCCAAACGCTGGATAGTGGAACGCACCTTTGGGTGGTTGATTGCCCAGTTGATGGCCGCTTTGGCTGAGTTTGAGCGAGACTTAGTCCGTGAGCGAGTCCGTTCTGGGCTGGCGGCGGCTAAAGCTCGGGGGGTGACGCTGGGGCGGCGGCCAGGACAGCGCATCAAGTCAGATGCGCTGAGCCCAAAGGTAATAGAGATGGTGGAAGCGGCTGTCCCCTATCGAACCATTGCTCATCAGTTAAAGATCAGCAAGACAACGGTCTCTGATATCGTCAAACGTCACCGGCAAGCACACCCTGATTTTCAACTTCCCCACTCCAGAATGGCTTCTAGAAAAAAGTCTCCTTCTATCTACCAGCTCAAAATTACCCTCAAGGACATTCGACCGCCTATCTGGCGACGGGTGCAGGTACGCAGTGATGCCACCTTAAGCCATCTACACTGGGTGATTCAGCTATCGATGGGTTGGACAAACTCGCACCTGCACTCGTTTTCGATTCACGGTGTGGACTACGGTGTGCCCATGCCGGAACTTGGCTTTGCAGAGCTAGAACCGGAAGACGAGCGGTCAGTTAAGTTGAGCAGCTTTATTCCAGGCGAGAAGTTCAAGTTCGCCTACCTCTATGACTTTGGTGACTCCTGGGAGCATGAGGTCTTAGTCGAAAAGGTGCTGACTGCCGAAGCGGATGTCCACTATCCCGTTTGCATCAAAGCAAAGCGAGCTTGCCCACCGGAGGACTGTGGCGGAACGAGGGGCTACTACGATTTTGTAGAGGCGGTTGAAGACATTGAGCATCCAGAGCATGAGGAGATGCTGGAGTGGGTCGGCGGATACTACAACCCAGAGGATGCTGACTTTGATGAAATCAATCCTTGCCTGAAGATGATCCCTCTAGATGCAGCTGATTTTGAGGGCTAGAAGTATTACACAGCAAAGGTCATTGCCATGAACGCTACTGTCACTATCGAAATCCCTAAAGATCAAGTTGCTGCGCTACACCTCATTGCTCAGCGCATAACGTTTGATGACTGTCTCCGACGAACGGACGGTTACGATGCACATCCCGAAACCGGTGATACTGAGCAAGCTTATGCGTTCATCAACGCGATAGGTGCCTTGCGACGAGCATTAGAAGAGGGGAGCTGAGCCAATATCGTTCAACGGTGCACCCTGAAAAACCTGTGCGTCAAGGTTTCAGCCTTAGCGTGCGTTTCTGTTCCATTACTACTCAAACCCCATCACCTCATCTAGCTTGACTTTGGCGAGATAGTGCTCAAGACAGGCTACGCCGAAAGCATTTTGATCCAAGCCTGCTCGCTTTCTCACCTGGTAAAGGTGCCTGCTGAAATCGGGGCTGAGCTTCACCGTGATTTGCTCACCTTCACCGGCAGCCTCCATCAAACTTTCTAGCATCAACTCGTCAGGCGATCTCCCCTGCTGCTCCGCCAGGTCTGTGAGTTGACGACTGAGGCGCGGTGGCAAGGTAAATTTCGCCTCTAATGGTCCTTCAAGGCCCTAAACTAGCGAGGCTGCATTTTGGGGCAATTTAGTACTTGTGATCTACTTTATTGACGAAAGAATGAGGGTTTCAGGCGCTGAGTTTGTGCTTAAGAGCCTGAATTCGTCCAAAAGCCGTCAACTCTTAAAAACCTTATCTGGTGGGTATTCCAGCTTTAACTGGGCCGAAACGCAGCCTCGCTAGTTTAGGGCCATCTAATAGGTCACCGTAGCTACGCGCCGCCAATAGCACCCACCGGCCAGCGAGTTTACCGCCGCTCCCTTCAATGAACTTGGTTGACACCATGGTTAAGAGTTCTTAGCTGGAACTAGGGGAATGTGATGGGTCGGGCAGAGGGGAATAGGGCCATTGCTATCCAGGCAATACCATATGTAATCCCCTTCGGGACAAACATATTTGGGAGCACTAACTGAGGCAATGCCAGGTAATGAGCTGTATCCCCGATTTCTAGTCCGTGCTGCATCAGGAGCCAGGAAATCTCGCATCCACTGACGGGTCGTCTCATGACTTGCGAGCAGACTAGTGATCTGGTTCTCAAGCGGCTCGCCGTCCTGACATCGAACAAGAAGGTTGGCTAGCTGTTCATCTACCTCGGAAGCTTTCTCCCCAAGAAGCTCTGGCAAGAATTGACGAATCGATGTCGCAGCTTTAAGTAGATTCGATGGCCGCATGATCAGTATGCAATTATTTGAAATAAACTATGGAACCAAGCCATAGCTCTAGCATTTCTGCTTTTACTAGAGCTATAGCTGTTGAGAATGTTGTCAGCAATGGCCTTAAGACGAGAATCACGATTAAAGCTCAGGGACTGGGTTGTGACAAATAAGTGGTGGCTTATTTGCTATACCTCTGTCGGCAGTATTGCCATCATAGTTCTAGTATGGATGGTTAGAGCAAACAATTGGGCCAACTGGACCGGCTTTGGTGCAGGAGAAGCAACGACCGTTGATATTCAGCAAGATAAAAACGGAGATATTCTTGCAATCACAACCTCACAACCAGGGAAAACGCTTTGGGACTGGCTTAGTCTGTTAGGTGTACCATTGTCTCTTGCTATTCTTGGCTTCTATTTTCAACAACAGGAACAGAAGCGCGCCGAACTGGTAGAAAAAGAAGAAATTCTCCAGCTTTATTACGATCGTCTTTCTTCTCTACTAGTGGATAAAAATATTTTGGCTATTGCAGTTAAGGTTCACAATGGTAGTGAACAGTCGAATAACAGTACTTCATTTGAAGAAAAAGAACTTTTAGATGCAGCTGTAGATATTATTCGGGCAAGAACTTTGTCTATATTGCGCAGATTTTCAGATGATTCAGGCAAAAAGAGCAATGTTATCCAGTTTCTGATAGATGCTGAGGTCGTAAAGAAGGCAAAGCTCAATTTGGCTGAGTGCAATTTGAGTGGTGTTGATCTAAAAGAAGCTGAACTGAGCAATGTTATTCTCAATGGAGTTGACTTTGACAGCGCTAAGCTAGGTAGGGTTAACTTCTGTAATACTAAGCTTAGTGGGGCTAATTTTAGTGGGGCTGACCTCAGTGCTGCGATTCTAAGTGAAGCCGACCTTAGTGGGAGCAATCTTAGCTCTGCAAATCTCAGCAGAGCTGACCTCCGTGAAGTTAATCTCAGCTTCGCTAAGCTCAATAGGGCACAGCTAATTAGGGCTGATCTTACTGATGCTAACCTTGATGGGGCGGAGTTAATTGGGGCTGATCTCAGCTTTGCTAGGCTTAACGGGACAGGGCTGATTGGGGCTGATCTTACTGATGCTAACCTTAGCAAGGCTGACCTCAATAGGTATAGTTTGCATCACGCTAAGCTTTGTCGCACCACTCTCCCAACGGGTATTGAACTAGATGGAAACCGTGACTGTGCTTAGTTTTGCTTCAGCCAAAGCCAGGGTGAAATGAGATTTACCGAAGCTAGTAAATTCAAGCCAAAATCAAGGAAAAGCTTAGGCCCCAACATAGGTGAACGCCGCCCAGTAAAAGGGATGAGCCACGTCATTTGCATCAGGATCAGAAAAGGCTAACGACCGATAAAGTTCACTTGCTGCAGCATGAGGCATCCGAGGACCTGCTGCCAATTCAGGAATAAAACCTTTGAAATATGCTTCCTTGTCTCCATTGGACGTATCCCGCACCCAGAGCTGTGCATTACGCAGCGCCTGAGCTGGTTCAAGACTGTCGTTTTGCCAATAATCGTAAAAGCGTACCAACAGCATCATGGTGCTGAGGTCCGCTACAGACCATAGGGAGCCCGCCACTCCGGCAACTCCGGCTTGCAATAATCCAGTCGTTAAACTCACGACCTCATCCGGTAGCTCCGTTCCCGGCAATCCGGTTTCGCAGGCAGAGAGGATGGCTAAACGAACGCCTTGAAGATCGATATTGAAGAAGTCTTGCAGCGAAAGGACTTCATCATTAGCCATGAGCAGACCGCTATTCAGAGGATTAGCGAAATTGGCGTAGCCATGGCAAGAGAAATGTAGCACGTCATGGTTGGGGAGTTCTGCCAGTACCGCATCGCGCGTTGCTTGCTCGTGTTTTAACGCACGATAGCTACTTTGGAAGTAGTCAATGGCGACTTCCACTTCGCGCTCGGAGC
>CAZLYS010000421.1:0-4930 GCA_964563415.1 uncultured Halomicronema sp. | reverse complement strand
ACGCTCATTCTAACGACCCTAATATCTTATATTTAATTCCATTCGCCTACTTAGCTGCGAGTCAAATAGCAGAAAAGCATAATGTCGAAATTGCTTTGAATGCAGAAAAAAAAGCCAAAAAACTCTTATCTGAAGCTCAAAATAAGGCCATTAAAAAGATAAGATCTGGTTCAATTATCCTAGTGCTAATGCTTATAGCCGCAGCAGTAGCAGCAACTTCTGCAACTATAAACGCAAAAAAGCTGTCAGTATCGACAAAAGAATTAGAAATACTAGAAAAGAGACTAATGGAGTCAGATGAGGAATTGCAGACCTCGAATGATAATCTTGAGTTCGCTGTTTTAAATAGAAAACGTGCTGAGAGGGAAGCATTAGAAGCCGAGCAAGTTAGACAGAAAGCAGAATTAGGGCGTCAAGAATCTGAAGAGAAATTTCAAAAAGCGAATCAGGATTTGGCACAGATCAAGGGGGATTTAGACGAAGCTGCTGAAGAGGTAATAATTGTCCAAGAAGATCTCGTTAATGCAGAAGAGCAATTAGACGAAGCTGAACAAGAGGTTGAAGAAGCTTTGGCGAGAGTAAAAATTGCACAAGACCAAGCTAGTTTAGCTCAAGAAGAAGCAGAAAGAGCTAGGAGAAGACAAGAAGAAGCAGAGAGAGCGCTTCAAATTGCTCGTGACGAAACAACACAGATACTGGAAGAGTTCGTAACAGAGCTGCAAGACTTTGAAAGTTCTCTTGATGAATCAGCTGATTTAGATGATGTCCGGCAGAGTTTCTCTGGCACCTTTGAGATCATCCTTACACGCGCAGTTGACGCAGGTTTTGTCAATACTCCTTCGCAAATAGATTTCAATACCTTTGATTTCTCTGAAAGTATTTTGAGAGTAGGTACTACTAATAGCTCGCTAGTTTATAGAGAAACTCAATTAATCAGCTCAGTATCTATCAACTTATCAGGAAGTCTTCAACAAATTTTGGAGACTTACCAAGTGCTTCTAAAGGAAAGTATCCAAGAAAATGATCGGAATTCAGAAGTAAATAGCCTTAACAATATAGGTTCTATTTATGCAAGCCTGGGGCAATCTAAGCAAGCCTTAGATTTTTTTGTAGAAGCTTTAGAAATTTATCAAGAACTTGGTGACATTGCTGGAGAGGGGGCAAGCCTTAACAATATAGGAACGATTTATGCGGATTTAGGAGAATATCAACAAGCCTTAGATTTTTTTAGAGAAGCTTTAGAAATTCATCAAGAACTTAGTGACATTGCTGGAGAGGGGGCAAGCCTTAACAATATAGGAACGATTTATGCGGATTTAGGAGAATATCAACAAGCTGTAGAATACTATGAAAGGACTTTATCGCTTTATCGAGAAATCAGTTATCAAGGTGGACAAGCCAGAACTCTGACAAATCTTGCAGATGCTCTTCTTGAAATTGGAGAAATACGACAAGCAGAACAGTTTCTATTTGAAGCTGTCAATATTTGGGAAACGTTGAGATTTCGTTTGGAAGATATAGGTACTACATCTATTCTGGACGAGCAAGCTAACACCTATCAAAGTCTGCAAACCGCGTTAATTATGCAGAATAAAGTGGCTCAGGCGTTGGAAGTATCTGAACATTTTCGAGCTCAAACCTCTGCGGAGATACTGGCTTCACGTCTCTCCCAAGAGAACACAGGAGTGATTTCTAGTAGAATATCTGCTCAAGAAATTACCCAGACCGCCAGAGAACAAAATGCCACTCTTGTTGAGTATTCTATTATTGGTGATGAAGAAATCTACATTTGGGTCATTCAACCAAATGGTGAGATTTCTTTTCGGCGAGTTACTTCCGCCGAACTAAACTTTGATATATTAAGCAAAGTTAGGGACATTAGAAATAGTTTTGGAGTTGACATCAGGGGAGGATTTGCCTTGGTTTCTTCAGAGTCATCTTCTTCTGATGAACTTACAGCACTTTACCACTTACTGATTGACCCGATTGAAGATCTTCTTCCTGTAAACCCCGAAGAAAAGGTTATTCTTATACCTCAAGGAGCACTATTCCTCGTTCCCTTCCCAGCTTTAAGGAATCCGGATGGAAGTTACTTTATTGAACAGCACACCATCTCAACCGCACCATCAATTCAAGTTCTCAGATTAGCTCATTTACAGAGTAGACGAATAAGAATTAATTCTGGCAATTATTTAGTAGTAGGGAATCCTACAATGCCTGTGGCTTTCTCTCCCTTGGATGGAACTTTTCAACAACTCAGTAGTCTCCCCGGTGCTGAAATGGAAGCCATTGCAGTCTCTAGTTTGCTTGGAACTGAAGTCTTAACTGGTGATTCTGCTACTAGATCTGAGATATTTCAACGTATACAGGATGCTTCAATTATTCATTTAGCAACACATGGAACTTTGAACTATGGAGATCCTAGGGGTGTACAAACTTCGCAAGGAGCAATTGCGCTAGCTCCCTCTGGGGGTGATGATGGCTGGCTCACATCTAGTGAGATTTCTCAATTTCAACTCAATGCAGAGCTTGTAGTATTGAGTGCAGCCGAAACTGGGCTAGGTCAAATCACAGCTGACGGGGTAGAAGGACTATCCCGCTCTTTTATAACTGCTGGAGCAACTAGCGTTATTACTTCTTTGTGGAGCGTACCTGACCTGCCAACAGCAGAACTTATGACTGAGTTTTATAGGCAACTAAACCAGGGTTTAGAAAAATCTCAAGCGTTACGCCAAGCTATGCTGATCACTATGCAATCCTATCCGAACCCGAGAAATTGGGCTGGCTTTACGCTTATGGGTGAGACTGACTAGGAACAATGATTTTTAGTCAGCACAGGCAATGTGAAGCACAAGCATAACCCAACAGCCTTTTAATAGACCTTATCGGTAATAAAGGGGGGAAAGTGGTTTCAGACTTTCATTTTATTAAAGACCTCAGTCTTTTTTGATCCTTGAAAGCCTTGATATGGAAAGGATTGCGCTATTTCTACCTTCAAGATCTCTGGAAGCCACTCATCCCCCAAATGCTCCGTCCTGTCCCATTATCTCCGGCCAAGTCTTCGCTGCGATCAACTCCTTAATTCTTGCCAGCTCTTCGATCAATCTCACAGGAGACTATTCGCAGACTGCCGCAATTGCATTTACCTCATCTTGGATCTGCAAGATGATCTCAAGCATTTCTTCACGAGCCTATAGCGTCAACGACCCTAACCGTCCCTGACTCTTAGAGAGGGAGCCATATTTGTTGACCTCTCCACAGCTCATGTGTTTCAGTAACGCGAGTCTTTTTGTTGACGTTAAATTAACCTGTATTTCTCTCCGGCAAATTTGGGGTTGCCCTTAGTCTGAGAAGATGACTATCTCTCAATCCACTTCCCCAAAAGCTGCTGCCTCAACAGCTCCCAAGGTTCGACGTCTACGAGATAAGACGGTCACCCTGGCTCATGGCAGTGGCGGTCAAGCCATGCAGGATCTCATTGAGGCGCTCTTTGTCAGCCAATTTGAGGGCAAGGTGCCCACGGCACTCGAAGATCAAGCCCGTATTCCCTTTGATGAACTTACAGCTCAAGGCGATCGCCTCGCGTTTACTACCGATTCATATGTGGTCGATCCGCTGTTCTTTCCCGGCGGGGATATCGGCTCCTTAGCGGTGAATGGGACCGTTAACGACTTGGCGGTCAGCGGTGCCGTGCCTCGCTACCTGACCTGCGCCATGATTTTGGAAGAAGGCTTAGCGATCGCCACGTTGAAAGAGGTGGTCGCGAGCATGGTGGCTGCAGCCCACCAGGCAGGCATCAAAATCGTCACGGGTGACACCAAGGTCGTCCCTCGGGGAGGCGCTGACAAGTTATTTATCAACACCGCTGGCATTGGCGTCATGCGCCGAGGCGTAACCCCGGCGGCAGTCCACATTCAGCCAGGGGATGCGGTGCTGGTGAATGGCCCCATCGGCAATCACGGGGCGACCATTCTGGTAGCGCGCGAACAGTTCGCCTTAGAAACGGAGCTGCAAAGCGATTGTCAGCCCCTGAACGGTTTGGTGGACACCATTGTGGCGGCTTGTCCTGAAGTGCGGGCTATGCGTGATGCCACTCGCGGCGGGTTAGCCACCGTGCTCAATGAATTCGCCGATAGCGCTCAGGTCGGCATTCGCCTAATTGAAGATCAGATTCCGGTGGATGCCGCCGTTCGCGGCCTGTGTGAACTGTTGGGGCTCGACCCCCTGTACTTAGCCAACGAGGGCAAATTGGTGGTGGTGGTGCCCCCCGAACAGGCAGACACAGTTTTGGCTGCCATGCAGTCCCATCCGGCCGGGGTTGGCAGTCGCCTGATTGGTCACGTCACAGCCGGTCAGCGCGTGGCCCTCAAAACCGGCTTTGGCACTGAGCGCGTCATCGATCGCCTAGTCGGTGACCAGTTACCGAGGATTTGCTAATGCACGAGTTGGGAATCACCCAAAACATTGTGGCGATCGCGGCAGAACATGCCCACGGCGCTAAAGTCCGCCGCATCAGCCTCGAAATTGGCCAGCTCACGGCCATCATGCCCGATGCCATTGAGTTTTGCTTTGACGTGTGTGCCCAAGGCACCCCTCTAGAAGGTGCCACCCTCGAAATTATTCGGGTTCCGGGTCGCGGTCAATGCCAGGCCTGTGGTCAACAAATGCCCCTAGAGCAACCTTTTGGCGTCTGTGACTGCGGCTGTACCCAACTCACCATCCTTCAAGGTGAAGAACTCACGATTAAAGAATTGGAGACGGAAGCTTTATGTGCGTAACCTGCGGCTGCTCTGATGGCGCTCAAGTAACCTATACTCGTCCAGGCGAGTCGGCTACCTCAACTCCAGAGACGGAGAGTCATACCCATATCCTTGCCGACGGCACTGTGGTCACCCACAGCCATGGTGGCCATGACCACGCTCATGAGTCC
>CAZLYS010000420.1:0-4933 GCA_964563415.1 uncultured Halomicronema sp. | reverse complement strand
CAAGCCACCACCATACAAAGCGGCACCAAAATTGGCTGCACCAGTTGAATCAGCTGATGCGCGATAATGAATATCAAACTTAAAGCATTAGCCATGGCGAGCGGCTCCCCAGACAGTAACTCTACTCAGTGATTCAGCATGATGACGATTGTAGATAGCGTTGGCATTGGCTCACTTGCTCAGAAGACAAGCTGCCGCTCATGAGCGATCTCTCAAAGGTAGAAAAAAAAGTTGAGCAGGAGTGATGGGCAACACCTGGACTGGAAACATTAGCGCAACTGCTTCTGGATTTAACAGTGGCTTTCACCAAGGGCAACCAACGCAACACACTGAAAATCTGATGTGTGAATCCTCCTCACAATATCTTATTCAATACTATATATAGAGCCAGCTTAATAAATTGAGGGCAGATATTGAAAAACTGGCCACCCGATTTCAGATGACCAGTTTCGATGGTTATGACGAATGAGTTTAGTAAGCCAGACCCATACTGCGAGTAGTTTCTGCACCTAGATAAACCCGAACGCTTAGAAAGTCAGTCGGGCAGGCAGTCTCGCATCGCTTACAGCCAACACAATCCTCAGTACGAGGAGAAGCGGCAATCTGACCAGCTTTACAGCCATCCCAAGGCACCATTTCTAAGACATCTGTGGGACAAGCACGTACACACTGGGTGCAGCCAATGCAAGTATCGTAGATTTTGACAGAGTGAGACATTGAAAGGAAGGCTCCAATGTTAACGGGACATTCAAAACTCGTTACAAAGCGCTGTGGTTTAAGACGACTCTTTGAAACGAATAGACAGCAAGGGTTCTCCAATCTTGATCGTTAGTCTAAAGGGTCTGTTTTCCTCAACTTCGCTCTATCCCATAAAAGTTTATGGATTGTAATATTGCAGGCTGCTCGTCTGCTCAGAATTTGTCGTAACAATTGATATGTATCAATGTGGCCTACTCAGTCTTGCTACCTGCCAGACCAAGCATGAAATACAGCAGGCTGCAACTGCTGAGTCTGATATCCGTTCCACTGGCGTAGGGCAACTGCATGACAATTGAGCAGTTGAAATGATGCACGCTATAGAGTTGGCGTTGCTTGCGAAGAGGAAGGTTCCAAATGTCATTCTGTGCTTTAGCTAAGTGACTTGTAGAAGTTGCTTGCGTAGTTGGCACGGGCCAGCTGTGTTGATTTGTAGTACGTCAGCTCACCTGTTGAGTGTGGCTGTTATGCCCTACAGGTCATGGATTTCTGGTCATGGGTAAGATTCCCGAGCGAACTCCTGAATTGTTGTATTTGATAGCACCTAGAACTTGATGAACTGTTTATGCGATGACTCATTAATCGGGTTCTCGTGCTTGACCCACCCTAGTGTTTCGCTAACCGGCATGGGTTGTTTTTCTGATACTAGTTAGCCACGGTCCTAAAATCCTCAACAAGACTCTGCACGCTTTCCGATAATATTTAGGGATGCCTCAAACCAAAACGCCTTGCTTGATTTTGTGTCGCACTCGTGGTTTAGGTTTTAGAGGTATTTGATTTTTGATTTCTGGGAAGGGATTGGACTATGAGTCAGGAAGCGATTTTTGAGAAGGTTCAAAAAATTGTCGCTGAGCAATTAGGTGTTGACGAAGCTGAGGTCAAGCCGGAAGCAAGTTTTGCCAACGATTTGGGCGCAGATTCACTAGATACGGTAGAGCTGGTAATGGCTCTTGAAGAAGAGTTCGATATCGAAATCCCAGACGAAGCTGCAGAGGGCATCGGTACTGTGCAAGCAGCTGTCGACTTCATTAAAGATAAAAAAGCAGCCTAGCGATCGCTAGGCTGAATCGTGTTGTAACGCAGGTACATGAAACATTTGAGCAGGTGTGTCTGCTTTGTAGGTGAGCCATGACAGAGTTGGAAAAAAAGCGAGTTGTCATTACAGGGTTGGGCGCAACAACGCCAGTTGGTAATGACTTGACCAGTTACTGGCAAGGTCTCTTGACGGGTAAATCTGGTGTCGGACCGATTACGCATTTTGATGCGTCTAAGCACACGACCCGTATTGCCGCTGAGGTCAAGGGGTTTGATCCCCATGAGTTTATGGATCGCAAAGATGCCAAGCGCATGGATCGCTTTTCCCAATTTGCGGTAGCCACCAGTAAGCAAGCCTTGGCAGATGCCCAACTCGAAATCAATGACCTCAACGCCGAGCAAATCGGTGTCATGATTGGCACCGGCATTGGCGGTCTGCGAATCATGGAAGAACAGCAAGAGGTTTACCTCAATCGTGGACCGAGTCGGTGTAGCCCTTTTATGGTGCCGATGATGATTGCCAACATGGCAGCAGGGCTCACTGCCATTCATACTGGTGCTAAAGGCCCTAACTCTTGCCCGGTTACAGCCTGTGCGGCTGGATCTAACGCCATTGGTGATGCCTTTCGCTTAGTGCAGCAGGGCTATGCCCAAGCCATGATTTGTGGTGGTACGGAAGCCGCTATCACTCCTTTAGGGGTCGCTGGGTTTGCGTCTGCTCGGGCGTTGTCGGTGCGCAATGATGATCCGCAAACGGCGAGTCGTCCCTTCGATCGCGATCGCGATGGATTTGTCATTGGCGAAGGTTGCGGCATCCTGATTCTGGAATCACTGGATCACGCGGTTAGTCGAGGGGCGCGGATTTATGGTGAGATTACTGGCTACGGTATGACCTGTGATGCTTACCATATGACGGCCCCAGTGCCCGGTGGGTCAGGTGCCGCTCGATGTATTCAACTAGCACTCAAAGATGCTGGCATTGTGCCTGAACAGGTGAGTTACGTTAACGCTCATGGCACGAGCACCCCGGCGAACGACCCAACGGAAACCCAAGCCATCAAAACAGCGTTAGGGGAAACGGCTCACCGGATTGCTGTCAGCTCTACCAAGTCTATGACCGGTCATCTACTGGGCGGTTCCGGGGGCATTGAAGGCGTCGCCGCGGCCTTGACGGTGCATCACGATCAGGTGCCGCCTACCATTAATTTGGCCAATCCAGATGACAACTGCGACCTAGATTATGTGCCCAATCACGCTCGGCAGATGCCGGTCAATGTCACGCTGTCCAACTCTTTTGGGTTTGGCGGGCACAATGTGACTCTAGTGTTCGAGAAATACCGTAACTGACGCTACAATCAAGCCAGTAGGTATAATAACTTATTGAAAGTTGTCGATTCTTGACCTGTGGGTTTTGGGTTGCCACCATTTTTCATCATGATTCTGTTGGTTTGGCAAGCTTGTATTTGTGGCTTGTGGGACCGCAATGTGGATGAGATGATGAGTTATTAGGTGCGCGATCGAGGGCTGTTTGAGTTGTCTGTCTCTCGAATCCTGTGCCTTTGAGGGCATGAGTCCCAGGTAATTGCTGTCCTGTCTTTGAGTAGTAGGTTTATGGTTGTCGCATCCCAATCTTTAGAAGCGCTTTGCGTTAACTCGATTCGATTTTTAGCGATTGATGCTGTTCAAAAGGCCAATTCTGGCCATCCCGGTTTGCCGATGGGGGCCGCGCCGATGGCCTATGTGCTGTGGGATAAGGTGATGCGGTTTAATCCCAAAAACCCTCAGTGGTTTAATCGCGATCGCTTCGTATTGTCTGCTGGACATGGCTGCATGTTGCAGTACGCCTTGCTTTATCTGGCCGGTTTTGACAGCGTTTCTTTGGATGACATCAAGCAATTTCGGCAATGGGGATCGACGACTCCTGGACACCCAGAAAACTTTGAGACTCCTGGCATTGAAGTGACTACGGGTCCGTTGGGGCAAGGCATTTGTAACGGGGTTGGCTTAGCGGTGGCGGAAGCCCACTTGGCCAGCCGCTTTAATAAGCCTGATACCACAATTGTTGATCACTACACGTATGTGATTTTGGGCGACGGCTGCAACATGGAAGGGGTTTCTGGCGAAGCCTGTTCGCTAGCCGGACACTTAGGTCTTGGCAAGTTAATTGCCCTCTATGATGACAACCACATCTCAATTGATGGTTCCACAGATATTGCCTTTACTGAGGATGTCTCTAAGCGCTTTGAAGCTTATGGTTGGCACGTTTTACATGTAGAAAACGGCAATACTGATTTAGATGCGATTGAAAAGGCGATCGCGGAAGCGAAAGCCGTTACAGATAAGCCCACCATGATCAAAGTCACCACGACGATCGGGTATGGCTCACCAAACATGGCAGATACTGCTGGCGTGCACGGTGCGCCTTTGGGCGGCGACGAAATCAAGCTGACCCGTGAGACGCTGGGGTGGAACTATGGTGATTTTGAAGTCCCGGCAGATGCTCTCAACCACATGCGCCAAGCGGTTGAAAGAGGGGCAAGCGACCAGGCCGAGTGGGAAGAAGTTTTAGCGACTTATCGCACCAAGTATCCAGAAGATGCAGCGCTCTTTGAACGCATGCTGTCGGGTAAACTGCCTGACAATTGGGCAGATGCATTGCCGACTTACTCTACGGACGATAAGGCGATCGCGACTCGCAAGACTTCTGAGGCTACACTCAATGCTTTGGCACCTGCTATTCCTGAGCTGATTGGCGGTTCGGCTGACTTAGCCAAGTCAAATAATACATTGATGAAGATCTCAGGCGACTTCCAAAAAGGTGCTTATGAAAACCGCAATATCCGCTTTGGGGTGCGAGAGCACGGCATGGGCGCGATTTGCAATGGTATCGCCTTGCACAATTCGGGCTTGATTCCCTATTGCGCTACTTTCTTAGTATTTGCCGATTACATGCGGGCGGCAATTCGTTTGTCGGCACTGTCTCAGGCGGGTGTGATCTACGTGTTGACCCACGACTCGATTGGCCTGGGAGAAGATGGCCCAACTCACCAGCCAGTGGAAACGATTGCTTCCTTGCGCGCAATTCCGAATCTAACGGTGATTCGCCCTGCGGATGGTACAGAGACCTCTGGAGCCTACAAGG
>CAZLYS010000419.1:0-4940 GCA_964563415.1 uncultured Halomicronema sp. | reverse complement strand
AGTCCCAGACGAACACGCATAAAACAGGGTGACAGCATACCTTTCTGCATAGAGTCCTTGAGGCTGAGTGGGAACAACACAGACCAACTTTATAGCATTTTGCTAAAGATACTGTACTAACCGGTTTAGTTTAATGGCAATACTCAATTGAGACAGAATTCAAAGGTTGTAGGCAACCTTGAATTAAGCCATCCACACCATCCACCGGAAAAATCGGTACCTGTAAAGCGTCACTGATAGATTCTACGCTGTGATCGTCCAAAAATAGCCATTTTTGTGGATTGCCGGGGTCGGTCGGTTTTAAGAGAATGGTGGGCAATAAAATGCCGTCTCCCAGGGGGCGATCGCTCAAATGGTGCAACAAATCGTGGCCTGTGAGTAGGCCGGTCACGGTAATGGCTTGGCCCCAATAATCACTATTCATCGCTGCCATCTCAATCGTGAGATTTTTAACTTGGTTGAGTCGCTTGAGAATGGGTTGAAAGGCTTGTTCCACCGCATTGCCGACGACCCAGGTGAAGCGCTGAGGGGCGGCTAACTGATCTGGCAAATCATCGGCTGCTGTTTCAAAAGCCGTCAAAAATTGTCGAATCGAGCCAACGCCGTTACCCAATTGGGGATAGTCTTCATAGTCGGTTGCGGTGGGTAGCGATCGCCCCGCAATCAAGAACCATTCATCGGCTAACCAAGCAAAGGTCGTGCCAAACTGGGGCTTGAATTCCGCCTGTAGTGCAGCAACTTGGTCAATGACTTCTCGCGCTTTCTCTGGTGTGACCGGTACCAATTCATCTTCTTCTTGGGGACGGAAGCGGGTTAACCCCACGGGCACCACTGCCGCCGAAATGACTGCTGGCACCTCCCCCGCGTGGAATTTGGCTAAATCTCGCAGCGTGTGCTCTAAGTGAACGCCATCGTTAATGCCAGGGCACACCACCACCTGGGCATGAATCTGCAGACGTTGCTCTTGAAACCAGGTCAGTTGTTGGCGCAGTTCACCGGCTCGGCGATTTTTGAGCAGGCGCGATCGCACCGCTGGCTCAGTTGCATGCACCGATACAAACAAAGGTGACAACCGCATTTGAGCGATGCGTTCCCACTCTGGGGGCGTCAAGTTTGTCAGCGTTAAGTAGCTGCCATATAAAAAACTAAGACGGTAATCATCATCTTTGAGGTACAGCGTTTCTCGTTTGCCAGGGGGCTGTTGATCAATAAAACAAAAGGGACACCGGTTATTGCATTGGATGAGCCCATCAAACAAGGCCGTTTCGAACTCTAAGCCTAGGTCTTCGTCACAGTCTTTTTCGATATCAATCTGGTGGGACGTGCCGCTAGCGTCTTCGACCTCTACGACCAGTTCCTCGTCGGCACAGAGAAATTGGTAGTCAATTAAGTCACGGGGCGCCTGACCGTTGATCCGCACCACGCGATCACCGGGCTCAAACCCTAATTCTTCGGCGATCGAGTCGGGTAGTACGCGGGTCACAACCGCCGGACGGGTAGATAACTGACTCATAGTGATACGCAGCAAAACAGAAAGATCGATTGTGCTGGCTCAGCATCATCACCGGCCTTCCGAGAAACAGCGAACCGGCAAGGAGCTGCGCAGCCACACACCATCCTTCATGATGCCGTAAGCCTCAAATATTTGACAGACGACCTGACAAAATTCCCCACAGGATAGCGAGACCAAACCCAATGCGATAAAACACAAAAATCCAAGTGGTGTGGTCCTTTAAAAATCGAATCAACCAATAGATGGCAACGTAAGAGGAAATCGCTGAGGCGATGACACCGGCGATCGCCGCAACTGTCCCGACTGATCCTTGAGGCTCAAACAATTCGTTGATTTCGGCTAACCCTGAAATCAAAATTGCCGGAATCCCCATTAATAATGAGAAGCGCGCGGTCGTTTCTCGATTGAGACCCATAAATAGCCCAGCAGTCATGGTAGACCCTGAACGAGAAACGCCAGGGATCAGTGCCAAGGCTTGGGCTAATCCCATACCGATACCGTCGCGCTGACTCACCTTGTCATATCCACGCTTACGAGTGCCCACGATTTCCGCTAGGCCTAAAAAGATCGCTAGCCCGATTGACGTGATGGCAATCACGAGGGAACTGCGGGCAAAGGTTTCGTAGGTGTCGCGTAACCCAAACTTGACCAACAACCCTAAGACGACGATAGGCAAAGTGCCAATCAGGATGCCGATCGTGACCCGAAAGTCTGGTGCTTGCCAATTTTTGTCAGCGATCGCCTCTTTAACCCCGACCAAAAGTTGGCGAATGTCGCTCCAAAAATAGCCGACTATGGCCACAATGCTGCCTAACTGCACAATGGCCGTAAAGGTGACGCCAGGGTCACCCCAACCTAAAACCACCGGCACAATTTTGACATGGGCTGTACTACTAATAGGCAGGAACTCAGTTAGTCCTTGCACAATACCAATGACAATAGCTTGTATGAGAGATAGCGGTTCGCTCGCTTCCGCGACTAATAAAATAGACTGCATTAGCATCTGAATTAATCCATAAAACGTCAGGATCCAGGCGGTTCAATATCGATGCAGTTTGATCACGTTACTGGTTTCAGTAATCGCGCTGAGGTTCCTCTGAAAGTTTGCGAAGTGCGGACGTCTTGAACATAAAAATATAGTTAGTACCGGTTACTCATGAGCCCTTAACTATTATCGCTTCTGAGCCAGAATACCCGGAATCCGTCGATTTCCCCAACTCGACAGAGGTCTCGGCAAAACGACTGGCCAGCAGATATCGCCAACGGAAGCATATGGTATGTTAAGAAGGGTTAACAACCTGAGAGAGCCGTTGTCATCTTTTTCTCCTTCCTCCCAATCAACTAGCCAAAGGTGTCGTTCACTCGCAGATTTGGCAATGCCCTCGGTACTGTTAACGGCAAGGGCAAAAGTTTGGGCAGCAGCGGTCTTTCTTGTCGTGGTGCCAGTATTTTTTCAAGCACCCTTGGTGCGATCGCTGCCGTGGTTGAGTCTCACCATGACTAGCGCTTGGCTGTTGGCGGGTATTAGCCTGAGTTCTCGGGCAGGTACTCGCTTGTGGGGCGATTTGCTCACTGGCTTTAGTTGGACTTGGCTAGCCGGCTCCTTGTATTGGGGGTGGTTAAGAGCGGAACCGCTCTGGCATCTGCCAATTGAGGCCCTAGGGTTGCCGATTGTTGTGGGATTGCTGGCGCAAGGTCATAGTCGTGTTGGCAGCTATTTCTTCTTAGGGTCGCTCTTCGGGACGGCAGTTACAGATCTCTACATCTACTGGAATGATTTATTGCCCATGTGGCGACAGGTCATGATTGCTGATCCTGATTGGGTTCCTGTTATCCTGCAACAGGCCGCTGCTTCCCTGCAAAATTCGGTGAGCTTTAGCCAGGGACTGTTAATTGCGTTAGGATTGCTCACCGTGGGAATACTACCTTTGCAATCTAAACAGCTTTGTTGGTGGGCATTCAGCGGTGCGGTTTTAAGTACACTCATTGTTGATTTGCTGTTTTTAGGTGGTGCATTCTGCTTTCAACCAGGGCTGTGAGCCAATGACTTATCACGATTAGTCTCAGCTGGTGATTTCAGAAGTTGATCTAAGCTGACTGGCTAAGCCATGCTTGAATAGCAGTAGTCAGTCTCTGCTAACGGCTCCATAATTTGGCGGTTAAGTGCTTTGGGCCGTGTGATTAGTATGCTGCGCTCGTTCTTCAAAATATCCAGACTCCGTGATTCAACCTCAAGGTCCCTACGTCGTTCTCAATACTGAGTCTGGAACTCGACAGCTATCTCTTGTCGGGCTTAATTGTTGGACGGTGGGTCGCAGCGATGACAACAATTTGGTGCTGCCTGATCGGTGGATCTCTCGTAACCATGCCATGGTGCAAATGATGGAGACGGGAGAATTTTATTTGATTGATTTAGGGAGTCGCAACGGCTCGTTTATCAACGGTCGGCGCGTCAGTGTGCCGGTTACCTTGGCAGATGGTGATCATCTCACCTTTGGGCAAACGGAACTCCAGTTCTTTTGTCCGACCGCCCAGCGTTCAGCCGCTGATGCCTCGTTTGAGGAAACTGAAATGACCGCGACTGCCACCCTGCATCTCCGCCGCCTCATCTCAGTTCTAGTGGTGGATATCCGGGACTTCACGGTACTGACACGGCAGTTGGATGAAACCGTATTGTCGGAATCGATTGGCACTTGGTTTCGCTGCGCGGGTGAAATCATCAGCCGTTATGGCAGTGGCGTCGATAAATATATTGGTGATGCGGTTATGGCGGTTTGGGTGCATGGTACCGAAGGCGTAGGACCGGAGGAATTGCTGCGCATTTTGCAGGCGATGGATGAATTGGCGAAGATGACGGCTCAATTGCACAAGCGCTTTCCGCTGCCGTTTCCCCTGCGGGTGGGGGCCGGGCTCAATACTGGGTATGCCATGGTGGGCAACACCGGTACGGGCACGCATCCCGACTACACCGCGATCGGTGATACCGTGAATGCAGCGTTTCGCTTTGAATCATCGACTAAGCAGTTGGGGCTTGATGTCGCGGTGGGCGAAACCACCTATGAATACCTCACGAAAATGCCAGACATTGAGTCGATTTTTCACCGCTATACCGTCAATTTGAAGGGGTATGAGACGCCGACAGTCGCCCATGCGACGACCTTCTCTGATCTAGATCGGTTCATCCATCAACAAAGTTGAGTTTTTGGATACACCGTGCGCCCTATTCAGCCCATGCTTTTAGGGCCTCAGCACAATTTCCCAAATAGTTAATCGCACCCTGTCGTTGTGAAAGCGCGATCGCCCTTAAAGATCACTGATTGATTGCCAACGCTCACAGGCTCGTCACCAAAATCGTCAATACAATAGCAACTCATACCGATTCTCTAAAATCCAGCTACACATCTTCCCCCTTTGCCCCCTTGTCCCC
>CAZLYS010000418.1:0-4946 GCA_964563415.1 uncultured Halomicronema sp. | reverse complement strand
CATTTCTTTGTCGAGCAAGAAAATCTAATGAATTGGGATTATCTCACCATACGCTCTGAAAAAGGGGCCGTTTTGCAGGCCATTTCCCTCCTAGAACATAAGTGGAAAGAACTGCTTCCTGAGACGGGCTTGTCCTTCTTTTTTGCAGACGAAAAGCTGGCCCTATATTACAAAGAGTACGAACGGGTAAATACCTTAATCACTTGGTTTTCAATTTTGGCCATCGCCTTGTCTTGTATGGGCCTATTTGCTCTGGCCTCTTACACCATGGCTAAACGAACCAAAGAAATTGGAATTCGAAAAGTCAATGGTGCGTCGGTTACCCAAATACTATCATTATTGAATAAAGATTTTATCAAATGGGTGGCATTGGCATTCATCATTGCGGTTCCCATTTCATGGTATTCCATGACCAAATGGTTGGAAGGTTTTGCCAATAAGACCTCCATTGAATGGCAGGGCTTTGCCCTTACAGGAGTAATCGTTTTGGTCATTACCCTTATTACCGTTAGCTGGCAGAGTTTTACCGCTGCAAACGGAAACCCTGTCGAGGCTCTTCGCGATGAATGAAGACCCTTGAAACCCAATCAAAAAACAAATCATCATGTTCAAGAATCAATTAAAAATCGCATGGAGGAGCCTACTGAAAAGAAAGGTGTTCTCTCTAATTAACATACTCGGCCTAGCCATAGGTTTTGGATGCGCTATTCTAATATTTTTATATGTCGACCATCACTCGAACTACGATAAGTTCCACAACAATAGTGATCAGATCTATCGATTTGTAACTCAAGAAAACACAGATGTCGTTGAGTATTCGGCGTCAGTTCCTCCTGGTTTTGCAAATGCCTTCAAAGAAGATTATTCCTATGCGGCAAAAATGGCAAAAATGGTGTATTGGGGTGATGAGGTGTTAACTATTGAAGACCGCAATTTAAAAATCCAGGTAGATGACGAATTGCGTTTTGTCGAAGCTGATTTCTTTAAAATCTTCAATTTTCCATTGGTTAACGGCTCCAATAATGTTCCCTTGACCGAGCCCAATACTGCTGTCATCACTGAAGAAATGGCGACGTCATTATTTGGTCAGGAGAACCCCATAGGTAAGACCTTCCTTCTTGGTAATTTAGAACTGATAACGGTTACTGGTGTCTTAAAAGACTTTCCTAAAACTTCAATGTTTACCAGCAAAATCTTTGTTTCCTTTCCTACTCTAGAATCATTTTTTGATTTTGCGGCTGGTGAGAGTTGGGGCGGTATCACCACCAATCTTATGGTCTTTGGGTTGTTGCATCCCAATCAAAACATAGCCGCTATTGAGCAGAACCTGACGGAATATCCCAAAAAATTCAGGCCAGACTCAAAAAATAAGCACGTTTACAAACTTCAGCCGCTATCTGATATTCATCTTAATACCACTTATGGTGGAGGCGTGAACAAAAGAACCTTGTGGATCTTTTCTTTGATTGGGCTCTTTATTCTTGGGATGGCCTGTATCAATTTTGTCAATATTTCTACTGGTCAGTCCGTTTACCGCGCAAAGGAAATTGGAATGCGCAAAGTTGTAGGTGGTCTAAAAAATCAGCTATTCTGGCAATTCATGGTTGAAACCCTATTGACTGGAATTCTAGCTTTGACCTTTGGCATAGTACTCTGTATTTTAGTCTTACCGTGGTTCAATAGCTTATTTGACCTGTCTCTTTCTTTGGGGAATCTGCTAAATTTCAATTTTATCGCTTTTCTCTTATTGTTATTGATTGCGGTTACCTTTTTGGCAGGTAGTTATCCTGGGGTTTTATTGGCTCGTGTTGCTCCAATTCTAGCCCTTAAAAACCAACTCTCAACCAAAGATACCGGGCGCTCATTAACGCGAAAAAGTTTGGTAATTGTACAGTTCACTATTGCCATTGTTTTAATTGTAGGTACCCTGGTTATTAATCAACAATTGAATTATGCGATTTCCTCTGACCTGGGCTATAAAAAGAACTCCATTGTAATTGTTGAAATTCCAACCGACGAGGTTGGCGCTTTAAAAATTAAGAGTCTCAAGCAACGTATTTCAAATTATGCTGGAGTAGATAAAATCAGCACGAATTTTTCATCGCCTGGTGCATCAGATAGAAATTGGGGTACAAGTCTTCGGTACGATAACAAGCCCGAAAGGGAAGAATTCAGCATTCAGGTCAAGGCCGCGGATGTAGACTATTTGAACACCTACGAAATACCTCTTTTAGCTGGCCGAAACTTTATTGAAAAAGACACGGTTGATGAGGTGTTGGTCAATAAAACCTTTGCAGATAAAGTGGGCGCTGCCAATGTCAGTGAAATTTTGGGGAAAAAATTAGAATTGAACGGCGGGCAGATACAGGCCCAGATTGTAGGCGTCTTGGCAGATTTTCATGATAAATCTTTCCAAGAAAATATAAGTCCTGTCTTTATTGCTCCTGTCGAGGATCTATATGGCGAATTCGCCATTAGTATCAATATGAACCAAGCAAATGAGACTTTGGCCAACATTGAAAATGAATGGTCCCAGCTGTTTCCTGAATTTGTGTTTGATTATGAATTTTTGGATGAAAAGGTTGCCCAGCAATATCAGGCCGAACAACAGTTTCTTTCGTTGACCAAAATATTCTCTGTATTGGCAATTCTAATCGGTTGTCTAGGTGTTTATGGGTTAATCAGCTTTTTCATTACCCAAAAAATGAAAGAAATCGGCATTCGTAAAGTCTTGGGCAGTAGTCTTACAAACATACTGGCCTTATTGACCAAAGACTTCATGTTCATGATTCTTATAGCCGGTGCTATCGCATCTCCTATAGCTTGGTTACTCATGAACAACTGGCTACAGAACTACAAATATCATACACAGCTGTCATGGTGGGTTTTTGCCTTGGCAATTTTCGGTGTGGTATTCATTACAATGTTTACAATGGCTTACAAAACAATTAGAGCAGCACGCACAAACCCAATCAAAAGCCTACGTACCGAATAACTATTCATCACAATCAAAAACGAATCATCATGCTTAAAAACTTCTTAAAGATAGCGGCCAGAAACCTTTTTCATAATAAAACCTATTCGTTAATCAATATTGGAGGATTGGCACTTGGCCTAGCGGTGGCCATGCTCATCGGTCTTTGGATTCACGACGAAAATTCGTTTAACACCAATTTCGAGAATCATGACCGTATCGCTCAAGTACTGGTAAACAAAACCAATAATGGGGAAATCCGCACAAGATATACCCAACCCTACCCCTTGGCTGAGGAATTGCGAACCGTTTATGCTGACGATTTCAACCATGTGGTTATGAGCTCATTTCCAGGGGACAATGTGCTATCATATGAGGAAAAAAACCTAAATGGTTATGGTGCCTTTATGGAGAAAGATGCACTTAAGTTATTCTCCTTTAACATGATAAGAGGAGATTACAAGGCACTACTTGAACCAAATTCAATTGTAATTTCAGCATCAATGGCCCAAGCTTTCTTCGGAAATCAAGAACCCGTTGGCAAAACAATGCAAGTCAATAATGAGGCTGTGGTTACTGTAAGGGGGGTTTTTGAAGATCTTCCCAACAACTCAAATGTTTTCGAGCCAATTTCAGCTTTTTCGGAAAGCAAAAGTCTTGATTTCATAGCTCCCTGGAATCTTTATGTTTCAATGTATGAATGGGTCAAAATAGCACGCGACCGAAAGTTGTGGGACAATAATTCATATCAAGTCTATGTGGAAGTGGCTAACCATTCCACTATACAAGACGTTAGTGCTAAAATCAAGAATGCGCTTTATGATCATGTTCCAGAGGCGACCCAAAAAAGTGACCCTCAGATCTTTCTTCATCCAATGAAAGATTGGCATTTACGATCGAGCTTTAAAAACGGCGTGTCTTCTGGAGGGGCCATTCAATATGTTCGCATGTTTGGCATAATTGGAGTCTTTGTACTCTTATTGGCCTGTATCAATTTCATGAACCTTAGTACCGCCCGTTCTCAGAAAAGGGCCAAAGAAGTTGGGATACGAAAAACGGTCGGGTCAAACAAGAATCAGTTGATTGGGCAATTTTTGTTCGAGTCGCTTTTAGTGACTTTCTGCGCTTTTGTATTGGCCTGTATTTTGGTCGCTTTACTCTTACCCGTTTTCAATCCGATTGCCGATAAAGAACTGGTTTTTCCAATGACAAACCCCATATTTTGGAGCATAGGTATGGGTTTAGTCATAGTTACAAGTCTTTTTGCTGGCAGTTATCCCGCCCTGTACCTTTCATCTTTCAGGCCAGTAAAAGTTTTGAAGGGAACCATCCAGAGTGGCCAATCGGCAGTATCGTTCCGTAAGGCCTTAGTAGTGGTACAGTTTATGGTTTCCATCATTTTGGTCTCTGGCACTATGATAGTCAATCGGCAAATACAGCATTCAAAAGATCGGCCCATCGGTTATGACAAAAATGGCCTAATCATGGTTGAAAAAACCACCGGGGCATTTGAAGGCAAATACAACAGCTTGCGCGAAGCTCTTAAAAATGGTGGAGGAGTCATTGAAATGGCAGAATCTTCCAGTCCGATGACCGAGGTTTGGCATAGTAACGGAGGATACGATTGGGAGGGAAAAGATCCTAATTTTATTACGAACATTGTTTCCTTTTATGTTACACATGATTATGGAAAAACCGTTGATTGGCAAATTGAACAGGGTAGGGATTTTTCAAGGGAATTTGCCTCAGATTCAACCGCTTATATTCTCAATGAAGCGGCAATTGAATATATGGGCCTTCAAGACCCCGTCGGTAAAACCATTCGGTGGTATGATGGCGAGCACCGAGTCATCGGTGTGGTCAAGAATTTATTGAACGAATCTCCTTTCGAACCAGTTAAACCGGCAGTTTACAGCATCAATTATAACGAGGGAAATTGGATTAATCTAAAACTATCACCCGAAAAAAGCCT
>CAZLYS010000417.1:0-4954 GCA_964563415.1 uncultured Halomicronema sp. | reverse complement strand
AGCGAGCAGAAAAGCGATCGCGAAATTGAGCAACTCTTTTTAGCCGAAATTCAAGCCAATGGTGGTGTGGTCAGCCCGATCATTTTTGCGGCTAAAACGGACCTTTCCATCGAGGATGCCAAAACCTATTTGGATGAAAAGGCAGTACAACTAAATGGCCTATATGAAGTCACTGAGTCGGGCGGCATCACCTATCGCTTTCCGATTTAGCACGGGTTATCCCCGATAAAATCGCTGGCACATCGTCGTGTTCTGATTCCACAATCGTCGGTTTCCTGGGCCTAGGGACGCGCAGCGGAGAATGCCCTTCCCCTATCAAACCGGTGCTTCACCCGATGCCTGGGAATGCTGGGAAAAACATTCCATAAAAAAAGCGGATGGCGATCGCCATCCGTTTTTCCTTGCTAGCCGGAGCAAGCTTGTGTACTGAGAACTGAGTCTGCAGGTCAAAAATTCGACCCGCAGACCCATCAGAACCTATTTGTTCTCGGGCTCAGTAAATTCAGCGTCAATGACGTCGTCGCCACCGGTAGAGCCTGTATCACCCGCGTCACCACCGGGAGCCGCTCCCTCAGCTGCCGCTTCAGGGCCACCCGCTTGCTGATAGAGATTAGCGCTGATGCTGTACAGAGCTTGCTGCACTTCGGTCGTCAAAGACTTCATCTTGTCGTAGTCTTCAGACGCAACGGCTTCCTCAAGTTCCTTGATCTGACCTTCGATTTTGGTCTTCTCATCTTCAGGCACCTTATCACCCAGCTCCTCAACCTGTTTTTTAGCTTGATAAGCTAGCGTATCTGCCTGGTTCTTGAGTTCAACCTTTTCGCGCCGCTCTTTATCAGCAGTCGCGTTCGCTTCGGCGTCCTTGACCATGCGATCGACTTCGTTGTCGTCCAGGGTGGAAGCACCGGTAATGCTAATGGTCTGCTCTTTGCCAGTGCCTTTGTCTTTTGCGGTAACGCTCAAGATACCGTTAGCGTCAATGTCAAAGGTCACTTCAATCTGGGGGACACCACGGGGAGCCGGAGGAATCCCATCCAACCGGAAGGTCCCGAGGCTCTTGTTGTCGTTCGACATTTCTCGCTCACCCTGCAGCACGTGGATTTCCACATTTGTCTGGCCATCAACGGCGGTAGAGAAGGTCTCAGATTTTTTGGTGGGTACCGTGGTGTTGCGTGGAATGAGCTTGGTCATGACGCCACCCAGAGTTTCCACACCCAGAGATAGCGGCGTAACGTCAAGCAGCAAGATGTCTTTGACTTCACCGGCTAAGACACCCCCTTGAATGGCCGCCCCGATCGCAACCACCTCGTCCGGGTTCACAGTCTGATTCGGTGCCTTACCCAAGATTTTCTTCACGACTTCTTGAACCGCAGGAATTCGGGTCGAACCCCCGACTAGCACAACTTCGTCAATGTTTTCGCGATTGAGCTTGGCATCCTTGAGGGATTGCTCGACGGGCACTCGACAGCGATCAATGAGGTCAGCGACCAATTCTTCGAACTTAGCCCGAGTCAGCGTCGTTTCAAGATGCTTTGGCCCGTCCTGCGTAGCCGTGATAAAGGGCAAATTAATTTCAGCTTGCCCAGCGCTAGAAAGCTCAATCTTGGCTTTTTCAGCAGCTTCGGTCAGACGTTGTAGCGCCTGCTTATCTTTGCGCAGGTCGATGCCTTCGTTACGCTGGAAGTCTTCAGCCAGGTAGTCCACGATCTTCTTATCGAAGTCGTCACCGCCTAAGTGGGTGTCACCCGAGGTGGACAGCACTTCAAACACACCGTCGCCCACTTCCAGAATGGAGACGTCGAAGGTACCGCCCCCTAAGTCAAAGACTAAGATGGTTTCGTTACTCTTTTTGTCCAGGCCGTAGGCAAGAGATGCAGCGGTCGGCTCGTTGATGATCCGCAGCACTTCTAAACCCGCAATCTTACCGGCGTCCTTAGTGGCCTGACGCTGCGAGTCATTGAAGTAGGCAGGTACCGTGATCACTGCTTGAGTAACGGTTTCCCCCAGGTACTTGCTGGCGTCGTCAGCCAACTTACGCAGCACCTGTGCAGAAATTTCCTCTGGGGCGAATTGCTTGCCCGCTTGGGGACAATCTAGCTTCAAGCTATTGCCCACTGTGAGAACTTTGTAAGCAACTTCGGTAGATTCGGTGCCGACTTCGTCAACCCGACGACCGATGAAGCGCTTCACTGAATAAAACGTGTTTTCAGGGTTCATGACCGCGCCACGTTTGGCGATTTGACCCACGAGGCGATCGCCGTTCTTGGCGTAAGACACCACTGATGGGGTCGTGCGAAACCCTTCGGCGTTAGCGATGACGGTGGGTTTGCCCCCTTCCATCACGGCGACAACTGAGTTAGTGGTTCCTAGGTCAATACCAACAACCTTTCCCATAGAATTTGCTCCGGCTTAACAGCTATTAACAGTTTGCCGGGTCTGCCTGTTTCCCTGTAGGGGGGGATACCGAACTCATGCCTGTAGTGTCAGGGCGATCGAGTCGAGAATCGGAAGTTAAGCTCGATCCATTTTCTCCTGTGGGCGATTCACCCAACATCAAAGTGCAGTGTCTGGCTAGGGTGTAGCGGCTTCAGATTCTGGCACTGATGTGAGGTTAGATTGCAAAACTGGCGGTACCACCGTTTCTTGTACCCTGAGCGTAAAGGGAATGGCCACCAAAAAGCAGACGCCCCCTAACACCACTGCTAACAAGCGATTGTTGTCTAGTAAGTGGGCCATAATCCAGCCTAATCCGAGTGAGACAATAATCTCAGGTAAGACAATAAACATATTGAAAATACCCATGTAGATACCGCCTTTTTTGGCCGGTAGAGACCCCACCAGCATGGCGTAGGGCAGTGACAAAATACTCGACCACGCCACGCCTAGACCCAGCATAGGCAAGAGCACCCACCCCGGAGAGGGCACCCACCACAACGAGATTAACCCTAAGCCACCACAGGCCAGGCACAAGGCATGGGCGATGGGGCGATTCGTCGCAGCAGCTAATTTCGGCAGCAGAAATGAGGCACCAAAGCAGACGGCGTTATAAGCGGCGATACACAGTCCGGCCCATTCAATACCTTGGCTGTAGAGGGCCGACGTCTCGTCCGTCGCTCTGAACAAATTGTGGGCGATCGCGGGGGGAAAGTATAGAAAAACGCAATACATGCCCAACCAGCTAAATCCCTGGACCCAGGCCAGTTGTCGCATGGTGCGTGGCATTTGCTTTAAGGCTACGTAAATCTCTCGCACGGTGGCCCCAATGCCCAAGCGCCGCTCTTGCTGCTCGCGAAACGCCGCCATGTCACGGGGAGGACGCTCCTCAGTTGTCACCACCGTCCATAACACCGTGCTTAAAAAGCACACCGCTCCAATGTAAAAAGAAAGCTTGACAACCTGCGGCACGCCGTTAGGTGTGCCTTCTGCGGGCCAAGCGAACAGATGGGAGAGCACCCACGGTAGTGCCGAGGCTAACACCGCACCTAAGCCGATAAAGAGACTCTGCATGGCAAAGCCTTTGGTACGTTGCTTGGCGGGTAGTAGGTCGCCCACAAAGGCGCGAAAGGGCTCCATGCTGATGTTGGCGGCGGTATCTAGCAGCCACAGTAACCCTACTGCCATCCATAGACTCCCGGCATTGGGTAGCCAGATGAGTGCCAAGGAGGCCACAATTGCCCCGACTAGAAAATAGGGACGACGGCGGCCCAAAATGCTCCAGGTATTGTCACTCAGATTGCCAATAATAGGCTGCACGATTAGTCCCGTCAGTGGTGCAGCGAGCCAGAGAATGGGAATTTGGTCGGCATTAGCACCCAAATGTTCAAAAATGGCGCTCGTGTTGGCCATCTGCAAGCCCCAGCCAAACTGAATGCCAAAAAAGCCAAAACTCATGTTCCAGAGTTGCCAGAACGCTAATTTAGGCTTTGCCTGTGGTGACGCAGTCAAAAGGTCTCTCCCAGTCCATCAACCAAAAATGTTTTGTGGCTTTTACTCTCAACCGTAACGGCAGCGACCGCCTACTGCCGCAACCAGAAAGATATTGGTGCAGTCTGCCCATGATGTCGGTGATCGCCGGTTGGGGGTTTGATGTCAGGTTGTGCAAGCCCTCGGATCAAACTAATAGCCGTCAAACCAGCAGACCATATGAGGGGGCGGCAATACTGCTACACAGAGAACAGTAACCGATAGACGAGGGAATCTGGGCCGATCAGCGGCCGATCGTTTTGAACCGTCATCATGATGGCGGCGTCTTCTCGGTCATGGCTGACGACTTTGGGACCAGCTCCTATGGAGATTAAGCCGAGTGTAGGGCGATGGGCTGCGTAAGTTCCACACGTTTGAGTGAAGTCAGCGCTTGGGTGACCTGTGCCAAAGAGCGGTGATCACCTTGGGCATGCATCAAGGAAGCGGCCGTTTCCAGGTCATGGATGGCGCGGTTGAAATCGTTCTGGCGTTGATAGGCCGCGCCCCGGTAGCAATAGGGTAGAGCCGCCCGAGGATTTTTCTGGATCGCGTGGGTAAAGTCAGCGATCGCCCCGAGAATATCGCCCAAGTTTTGTCGGGCATGTCCCCGATAAAAATAGGGGATCGCAGTATCGGCCTGTGGAGTTTGGATCGCCTGGCTAAAATCGGCGATCGCTTCATCCAGATAACCCCGTTGCATTTGTAACCACCCGCGATTACAGCGCGCTGCAAAGAGTTGTGAATTGTGGCTCAAAGCATGATCAAAATCTTCAAGGGCTCGTTGATAGTGCTTTTTTTCTGCCCAAATCAATCCACGATTATTCAATGCGACGGCATCATCGGGCTTTAACCGCAGCACTTGCGCATAGTCCACAACGGCACCTTCGGCATCGCGCAAATCGTATCGCGTGACGGCGCGATTAAAGTAGGCGTCGGCATCTTCGGGCAGCGCATCCGGTTGCTCAAAACGCTGCAAGAGTTGGGCAACGAC
>CAZLYS010000416.1:0-4968 GCA_964563415.1 uncultured Halomicronema sp. | reverse complement strand
CCTAGGCGCTCTCCCTCTATGCTACTCGACACAAACTCGGGTGGAACTAGGGTTACTCTTTTGCAACTCAGCGACCCACTGAGGCAAAAAGTCTTCTAGCAAAACTGGATTGGCCAAGATTTTTGGATACTCTTCCCGCAGGTAAAGCAGCACGGGGATAAACTGCTGGGCTTTTGGGTGCAGTTCATGGGGCGTCTGGTTGGCATACATCAGCGACAGATATCGCATCAGCGTCGTCTTGCCTGAACCTGGGGATCCCAAAATCACCAGCCGACGAAAGTCAGGTTCCTTTTTCAACAGCGCTAAGAAATCGCCGATTTGCGTATCGTAGTGTCCAGCTTGGTCGCGATTTTCCAATCGCTTGAGCAAATTGGGTGAGATTTGCGACATCACCCGCTGTGAAATGCTGACATTCACATACACGTCTTTGAGCTTGAGGGTGCGATCGCTGTTTGCTTCTAACCCCTGTGCCTGAAAGTTGCGGCATTTGTAAACCAACCGCTCGTAATACTTGCCTTCAAAGTTAGCGGTAAGTCGCCACAAGCGTCGGGTAAACCACTTTCTGATTTCTGCCCCCATCAAATCCAGGGTGGCAAAGGCAAAGTCGGCAAACTTATCGCCCTTTTCTTCGGCATAGGCTTCGGCTCGCTGCATAACGCGATCGCTAAACCGAATCCACAGCGTCGTTAATCCAGTGAAAAATGCAGCGGCGATCGCGGGAATTAAATCTTGACCAATTGCGAAAGAAGCTGTCAGAAAAATGCCGATTCCCGAGGGAATGAACTTAACCAGAGTCTTGGTAGGCTTACGCACCGACATGGCAGAAACAAGAAATCTGAGTTTGCCCCAAGTTTAAGCGATTTGTCTAAAACCCCGGCTTCTTTTCGGCTAGTCTGCGTAATTGCTGTTTTCCCAAAAAGGACACCGAGTTTCCTGAGCTTCTTATTAGATGCCCTCGTTATGATTGAAAGCATCGTCAGTACGCTCAATTGGTCTCTTGTCTCCCTCAAAAACCCGCGATCGCTATCAGCCTATTGATCGGTCTTGAGTTCGCCCGAAGCGACTTTGTCGCTAACCAGTTGGCGCACCATATCCAGTTCTTCAAAGGTGATTTGCCCATCTGCTTTCATAGCAGCAGTAATTTCGTTGCGTTCAGCTTCGGTCAAGACCCCATCGGCGATCGCTTTTTGAATCACCGCATTCAGGTTTTCTAGCTCTTGCTGTTCTGCCGGAGTCAATTCTTCAGACACAATGGCACCTCGCTTTATCCGCATCCAGATCTTATCAGGCTGATCCGACTCATCTCGTTTCAGTGTTGAAGCGTCACAAACTGAGAACTGGGTTCAAACATTGCTTTTAGAAAGACAAGGGTATTCTGCCCTTACTCCCTCTGCAGCAACGCAAAACTCAAACTTTAATTACTCACGAGTTAAGCCACCATAAGCCCTTGGATTAATTGTGAGATTGTCCCAATAATCGCGAGATCGACACCGCCACATCAGCAAACACTTGGGGTGCAATGGTACCGCTCTGAAGTATTTGCTCGCTCTGGTAGTCGCCCGCTGCCAGGTCACAGAGCACCACGACCTGTCGCGCCTTAAGATTCACCACCCAATATTCGGGAATGCCCGCGATCGCATAGGTAGCTCGCTTGGGTTTGAGATCTTTTACGAGACCAGACTGAGCAAATTCAATCAGCCAAAAAATGTCTTCAGGATAAGGATGGCGCTGACGATAGACCGTTCCTAAAGAGGGCACGATCGCGATATCCGGTTCTGGTTCCGAGTCCGGGGCAAGGGTGATGGGCTTACTGTCACGGACTTGGGCGCGGTCTCCCAGCAATCTAGTCAGATACTTGCTAGCATCATCGGCCAGATAGGCATGCTCCGGTCCTTCAGGGGCCATTTCAACAATGTCTCCTTGCAGTAGCTCCACCCGACCCCCTGCCAGGATAACGCTTACGGCCATTTGGTGATAGTCATCAACCGTCCATTTTGCTGTTGTTAGCGTCATCACCTTGCCTCAGGCTGCACTACAGACCCAAACTGTATTACATCAGCATTCTATAATCGACTAGCATAACGACGATCGCACTCACACCAGCATTTTTCAGGCCACAATAGTCCTAGGCTAACCATCGCCGACGCCATGCTCCGGTGGATTGTAAGGATGACTCAGCCTGCTCCTGCGATCGCCGTCGCTGTATCGTTTCTGCATCATCCAGCAGTGAGGGATCGCGATACGGCACCGCTGCCCGCGTCGCCAAATGTTCTAGCTCTTGCTGCGAGAGGGGCGGGAGATTTGTATCAGTACGGCTCGCGAGGGTGCTGGGCCAGCGACGACCCGGAACGGCCAACGAACCAATCTGTAACCCCGCCAATTTAAGCGCCGTCCGCACCGCCGCTGCACAAGAATAAGTCACAAGTACCCCCTGCGGATGCAGGCATTGCGCTACCAGATTCAGAAACTCCACCGTCCACAGCTGAGGGCACCGAGGCGGCGAAAACGGATCCAGAAAGATCACATCCGCCTGGAAAGCCTGTTCCACCAAGGTTTGAATCTGTTGACGAGCATCGCCGATGAGGAGATGGGCGTCCAAATTGATCTGGTCTAGATCAAGCGCGGACTCAAAATCGCTCTCCCAATCTTGGCTACCTGATACACACAAGTTTTGTGAATCGTCATTGAAAGTCTGCTCGCCCCCTAAATCCCCCAATTCTGGGGGACTTGGAATTCCGAGTCCCCCCCAGAATTGGGGGGACGAAGGGGGGCAATGCAGCATTTTGCGGTCTGTTCCGAGATGTTTGTACTTAGTAGCCCAATCTTGGGAGCGGGATTTAGGGTGAGGGCGAACCCGATGATGGGTCGCGATCGCGCTCAATGCTGCCTGTACAGGCAACGGCCAATCTTTCAGCAATCCCTGAGCGATCGCCGCCCTTGGTACCGTTTCATCCAGTTCTAGACCCACCAAACAAATCGGCAGATGGGGATCTATGCTCCAAATCGCCTCTAGCGCTGCCGCCGTGTTGTATCCCAGGCCATAGCAAACATCCAAAATTGTGATCTGGCCCTGAGAGTGTGCTCGCTCCACCAATTGCGTGGCTTGCACATAGGTGCTGCGAGCTTCCTCATAGGCACCGCTGCGACTGTGAAACCATTCGCCAAACTGGTCAGAATAGAATGTAGCGCTACCATCAGCAGTGGGTTCAATCGGGAAGGGGCCGATTTCCATAGGGATCGTTAGCAAAACCAAAAAGACTGATAAAAGATCCTAACTGCTGAATCGAGATCAATACGGCACAATAGAAGTTAAGAAACATTGCTATTGCTAAAGTCGATTCAGAATTAAGGAGCGCTCGATGGTCGCAGCCGCACCCCAAGTCCAAAAACGCCTCACGATGCAGGTAGAGCCCCATATCGCTGCCGACACCACGGCAATGCGATCGCTTGATTGGGATCGCGATCGCTTCGACATTGAGTTCGGCCTGCAAAACGGCACCACCTATAACTCCTTCCTCATTCGGGGCGAAAAGACTGCCCTCGTCGACACCTCTCACGCCAAGTTTCGAGAATTGTATCTAGAGACCCTGAAAGGTCAGATCGACCCAACCGAGATTGATTACATCGTCATTAGCCATACCGAACCCGACCACAGCGGTTTGGTGCGTGACGTATTGGCCTTGGCCCCTAACGCGATAGTCGTAGGAGCAAAAGTTGCCCTCGCCTTCCTTGATGACCTGGTTCACCAACCCTTTGAACGGATGCAGGTCAAAAATGGTGACCAACTCGATTTGGGCAACGGTCATGTGTTGGAGTTTGTGAACGCACCGAACCTACACTGGCCCGACACCATCTTTACCTACGACCATAAAAGTCAGGTGCTCTTTACCTGCGATGCCTTTGGCCTGCACTATTGCAGCGATGATGTCTACGACGCTGATTTGACGGCCATCTCTCCCGATTTCCGCTTCTACTATGAGTGCTTAATGGCCCCGAATGCGCGTTCCGTCTTGTCTGCGATGAAACGGATGGACAAATTGCCCGAGGTCAATACCATCGCAACCGGTCACGGACCGCTACTGCGCCATCATGTGACCGAACTGACCGAGCGCTATCGTCGCTGGAGCCAAGAAAAAAGCCAGTCGGAAGCATTGGTCGGCGTATTTTATATGTCTGACTATGGCTATAGCGATCGCCTCTCGCAAGCGATCGCCCGTGGCATCACCAAAACCGGTGTCGCGGTAGAAATGATGGACCTGCGCTCTGCTGATCCTCAAGAAGTCAATGAACTGGTGGGTCGGGCTCGCGGCCTGGTCATTGGCATGCCCCCCGCTGCTGGCGTTAAGGTTGCCCAAGCTGCCCTCGGCACGATTTTGGCAGCGGTGAGTGACAAGCAGGCCATTGGTCTGTTCGAGTCCTATGGGGGGGATGACGAACCCATTGATACGCTATCAACTCGGTTCCAAGACTTGGAACTGCGGGTGGGTTTTGACCCGATTCGAGTTAAAGACACCCCGGATGAGGGGATTTATCAGCTTTGTGATGAGGCCGGTACCGACTTTGGCCAGTTGCTCGGCCAGGCGAAAAAGCTGAAAAAGCTGAAGTCGTTAAACGCCGAGATGGAAAAGGCCCTGGGACGCATCAGCAGCGGTTTGTATATCATCACCGCGCAGAAAGGAGATGTTTCCAGCGCCATGTTGGCCTCTTGGGTATCGCAAGCGAGCTTTCAGCCCCTGGGCTTTACGGTGGCGGTGGCAAAGGACCGGGCGATCGAATCTCTGATGCAGGTCGGTGACACCTTTGTCCTCAATATTCTCGAAGAGGGCAACTATGCAGCCCTGATGAAGCACTTCTTAAAGCGCTTTCCACCGGGGGGCGATCGCTTCGCAGGCATCCGCACACGGCCAGCTCAAAATGGTTCGCCCATTCTAGGAGATGCCTTAGCCTATCTAGAATGCACCGTCACCA
>CAZLYS010000415.1:0-4968 GCA_964563415.1 uncultured Halomicronema sp. | reverse complement strand
CAGTAGTGGGCGTCGCCGCCGACCGGATTAGCAGACCTGAGCACCATATCCCCATAGCTGTACAGCCCACTATCGGGGTGACTCAGCGCCACAATATCCACTTGTTCATTGCCCTGAATCAGCAGATCACCACCGGCAAAGCTGATAAATGGGTTCTCTGCCGCATCCCGAATCTGCACGGTGTCGAGTCCTAGCAGCGTCAAGTCGCCCCCTGCTGCCACCTGTCCCTGCAAGTCCAGATTGTTGGCCGCTAGTGTTAGGTTGCTTAGTGCGGCAAGCTGTCCACGATTTTCAATGTCGCCTGAGTTGTCCGTCAGGTAGTTGACGAACACGATACTGGGATCAACCGTCAGTAAGCGACTCTGCTCCGGCTCTGACGCGCTAAAAACCTCATCCCCCAGTTGAATGGCATCGCCCGTGGTGGCATAAAACGAGCCCTCAATATCCAGCACCGCGTTTTCACTAAAGACAATGCCGTTGGGGTTCAGCAGAAATAGGTTGGCGGGGCCATCGACGCCGAGGGTGCCGAGAATGTTCGATGGGTTGCCGCCTGTGACGCGGCTGAGGATATTTTCGATGTTGAGGGGATTGGCAAAATAAACGCGCTGACCCACATCGATATTGAACTGCTCAAAACTTTGGAATAGGTTGCCGCCCCGGGTTGCGCCGCCTTCGATTAGGGTGGTCGGTAAGCCGTCGATCGCCCCATCCACCAGCACTGCCCCTTCTGCCCCCAAGCTGCCATCGGGAATCAGCTGTGCTGCGGCAGGTTCGCCATCCAAACTAATCAAGTTAAGACAAAATAGCGCTGACAGGACACTGGCCGAGACGGCTGGGCGTGGGCTTGTCATGGGACTTTTCCCTGATGAGAGGCTTGGAATGCACTCATCATAAGTTGCACCCATGAATCGCCTAAAAGCGTTCAATAAGCCTTAACACCCGAGGCCGCAACCTGAAACCCTATGTGCTGGCTGCTGACGAGGAGCATCAGCCATCCAGGGAGGTTTTCCGAAATCTACCATTGCAGGACTGTATCTGCCTTTTGAAACACGATCAGAGCAACTAATAGCCAGCATTCTCTACAGCCGGCAGCCTGAGTCCGTTCACGAAATCACGCCGGAATCGCGATCGCCGGAAAGCAGCCTTACCGCTTCCGGTAACCAGTTATCTATTTTTGGGAAACCAAATTGGCTGAAATCCAACGTGATTTCGTTTCCAATTTTTCTTAATTTATTGCCATAAGGGATGCAAAAGAACGCACTCTTTTGAGCGCTTTTGCCATCTCTTATCTGAACTCTTTTGAGCCAATTTGTGACAAGTAAAACTCCATATAGGAGCTACTTTATCTTGGCTTGAAATCTTTACTTTTAAGTACTTCGGAGACAATCATGGCGATTATTAACGGTTCTGTATTTAGCGATGTTTTGACCGACACCTTGGGCAACGACTCGATTTCAGCCTTTGAGGGGAACGATTTCGTATACGGTGGCGTAGGTTTTGATGCCATTAACGGTGGTTTAGGTATCGACACCATGGACTACAGCTTTTTGAATAGTGGGATTACTTTGAGCGCAGTTGGTTTTATCGATAAGGGATTAGCCGGAATCGACAGCATATTTTCTGTAGAAAATATTATCGGCAACGCCAATTTCATCAACACAATTGACGCCTCTGGTGGCGATAGCGGCATTGTTTCTCTCACGGTAGATTTGTCCTTTAACAGCCTCATAGTGAACGATATTCCCGGGTTAGGAACGCTGAGTTTTGGTGTGTTTAACTTCACCGATGTAATTGGCACGACCCAGGCTGACAGCATTGCAGGTGACTTGCAGGCCAATATTTTAGACGGCTGGAGTGGCAATGATTTCATCTTTGGTGACGGTGGTAACGACCTGATACTGGGGGGCACAGGCAACGACACCCTCGACGGCTGGACGGGCAATGACACCCTCAATGGGGAATCAGGCAATGATCTCTTGATGGGCTTTAGTGGCAATGATGTCTTACTAGGCGGTACGGGGAGCGACACGCTAATGGGGGAATCGGGTAACGACTTTCTTAATGGGTATGGAGGCACCTTTGGTGAGTTCGATGTCCTCTCCGGCGGCACGGGTGCTGATCTCTTCGCGCTTGGCGATGCTGTAAACCTCTTTTATCAGGGATCTGGTTATGCCACCATTACGGATTTTAACTTCTTAGAAGGCGACAAAATTCAGGTCTTAGGCAGTTCCAGTAACTATAGTTTGTCTCTCCAGAATTTTAGCGGCGGTCTAGGGTTGGATACCCTTATTTTCTTTGGCTCAGACCTGATTGGTGTGGTTGAAGATAACACCAATGTGGTTGCTGCTTTAGATTTCGTATCAGCGTAACCATTCCGGATGGTAGCAAGGTTTGTGGGAGGGACAAACCGCAATCAGAGATCGCGCTGATGAACTGATTAGCGCGATCGACCAGAAATCCTTCCCAAACCGTCCACGTTCCATCTCATAACGAAAATATTGGGTCGATGGACGTGTTTTCACCTTTGCGATTGTTGAATGAGCCGAGGATTCGTGGCCGTGAGAATCCTCGGATTTTCCTCATTTACAGACACTTAGTCCGAACCCTTACCAAACTACGGTCCTTCCTTAGTCGCAAACATGACTTAGCACCAGCCGACCATCTGCCAACTCATACACACCAGTCGGTTCACGCATCGGGTCGCCCTGCTGCCACCCTGACTCAACCGTTGCGGCATCAGTATCGCTGATCGATCGCACTACCCCAGTCTGAAAAGTGGCGATCGCTGTATTCTCTGGTCGCATCGGTAGCCCCTCGCCACCAGTCACAACAAAAGAACCTTGTTCATCGTCTACACGGGCAATACAGCTACCGGCAAGCATTTGTTCTGGTGTAATAATGGCTTCTGGCAAGCTATTAAGGATATTTTCAATGAAGCTGATGTCTGGAACTGTGACCACACCATTAACAGCTCCAGTAGCGTTGATATCGACGCGATTATTTCCATCTAGCGTGTCAGGATCCGCCGCTAAAGAAGCTAGTGTGAAGTGCCGTCCAAAAAAGCCAGGGGTGTTCAGCGTAATGTTGCCACCATGTCCTTCAGCAGCTGAGGCGATAATGTCACTATCATCCAAGGCAATGATGAAGCCTTCTGCTGTTAGGGTAATATTGCCACCACTGCCAGCACCACTAAAGACGCGAGTCCGAATGTCACTATCCCCTCTTAAGAAAAGATTGGTGGTGGTCAAAGCAATCTCTCCTCCAAAGGAATGGTCAGAAATAGTCTCAATTTCACCATTTTCAAGGGTGATGTCATCTTCTGCAGTGAGGCTGATGTTGCCAGCAGCACTGTTACCCATTGATGCTGCATATAATAAGGCCCCATTGGTAAGACTGATATCGCGAGCCCTTATTTGAATATCCCCACTGCCACCCGTTGCCGTGGATTCTACATCGCTGAAAACAGCACTCGGGAATTGCCCATCTGTGGTGGTTCCATCCAAGGCGACTGTATCTTGAGCTGTAATAGTAACGTTGCCGGCCCGGCCCGGCCCGGCTGTCTGAGTTTGGAATTGGGCTCCTCCCAAAAGAGATAAGGCTCCAACATTGAGTTGTATATCTCCCCCTTGCCCCTCAGAACCTTCTAACGTGTTGCTAAAAAGGTTGCTATCCACAAACGTGGCAGAACTATTGGCTGTGATCATCACATCCCCGGCATCACCTTCACCAAATGTTCTTGTAGAGAACCATGCCCCATCTCTCAGAATTAAGTTGTCAGAGGTAATGTAGATGCTGCCTCCGTCACCAGTAGAATTTTCTGTGCCAGTGATGATAGCGCTGGTGGATTCGCCATCAGCGCTACTGCCTTCAAACAAGACTGTATCTACTGCAGTGATATACACGTTGCCTGCATTGCCCATACCAGATGTATCTGACTCTAACAGGGCGGCATTGCGAGCATAAAAAGAGCCTGCAACAATTTGGATGTTACCCCCATTGCCAACTGCATCGGGTTCAACATCGCTGAAGATGTTGGCATCATCTAGCTCAACTGCATCGGTTGCAAAAATAGAGATATTTCCTGCATCACCCGTGCCTTCGGTGTAGCTACTCAACCAAGAATTATCGCCAATCATAGAAAGTGAAGCAGCAGTAATTTGGATGTCTCCACCATCGCCAATGGTGGTTTCTCCAAGAACATCGCTGCGAATATCCCCGTCATCTTGTAGAAGGACAAAATCTTGAACTTCGATAGTGATGTCTCCGGCATCACCTATACCTTCAGTACTTGAGACGATTTCAGCCCCATTAATCAGAGATAGAGAGTTTGATGTTAACTGAACCTGGCCTGCATCTCCAATTGCACGAGATTCCACATGACTTCTTAGAACACCATTATTGCTAAACAGAACTTCATTGTGGGCATGAATAATTATATCCCCAGCATTGCCTTCACCGCGAGTACTGGTCGTTAATATTGCCTCATTAGAAACGGTCAATGATCCAGCCTTAATCTCGACATTGCCACCCTGCCCAACCGCATTTCTGCCTACTCGACTAAATGCGCCACTGGAAAAGTCTCCAGCTCCATTAGCGTCATTAAAAATTACAGCGCCTTGAGCATCGACAATGATATTGCCAGCATTGCCTTCTCCCCAAGTACTCGCTGATAAGAGTGCCCCGTTCAAAACCGAGAGCGAACCAGTAGTAATGGCAACATCGCCGCCTCGACCAGTAGCATCTCTGTTCACCCTGCTAAAAGCACCGCTGGGAAATCCCTCAGCCCCATTGGTATGATCAAAAATCACAGAGTCGCGAGCGTTGATGATGACATTTCCCGCATTGCCTTCTCCCCAAGTACCGGCAACCAGTTGAGACCCACTTTCAACTGTTAGCCAACCCGTCTCAATCGAGACATTTCCACCTTGTCCGGTGCCACCTGCTGCAACAGTGCTATAAGCATCTCCT
>CAZLYS010000414.1:0-4969 GCA_964563415.1 uncultured Halomicronema sp. | reverse complement strand
CCCATTTTAATCAATAGGCAGTTTTTCAACTGAGCTTCTTTAGGAGTTTCAGCCTACTAGCGACTTAACAAGTTCTGGAGAAATGTCGTCAGAGGTTGGGACAGTTTCCGAAATCGAAGAATGATGACGTCGATCCAAGAGCGCGGGAGCATATCCTTGTTGAAAGCAACTTGTCACTTCTAATCAAAAGGGATGTTCCTAGCAACCTAGGAACATCCCTTTTGCCTGTTGTCGATGATGACATCGTGGCGACAACAACAATTGTTAGTCAACTATGCCACTACATTAAGTATCAGACGCCATAGTCTGTCTCTACCTGTTGACGACAAGTCGTTCTATCGGCACCCGTGACATGGCAGCGTTCAAAGGCGAGCTGACGAACTGTTTGACTGGGTAGCTGTTCGGCATAAGTCAAGGCTTGGTCGAAATATTCGATGCTTTCTGGGATGCGCTCTAGTCGCCGCAAAATTTGGGCTTTGAGATAAAGCAAGTCAGGATTTTCCGGTGCGGTTTCAAGGGCCGTGTTAACGGCTTCGAGTGCTTCGGTATCCCGATCAAGGTCACGATAACCGATCGCAATCCCTCGGTAGGCTGCATAAGGAGGGCTTCCATAGGTTTGGAGACGCTCGATCGCACGTTCCGGGTTAGCAAATGGCAAATTCACAGCGAGCAACAAATCCATATAGCCTTTGAGTAGACTCAATTCAGGATCGGTCGGATCAATCGCTTCTGCCGCATCCATGCGGTCAAACACCGTTTGCAGCATCCCCAACGCTTTGGGCGTTCCCTGCGCCACCCCTTCAGTTTGTAGGATATATGCCCCTTCCAAAAAGGTGCCGACGGCTTCATACAAATTACTGCGGAGTGGGTCTGAGCTAGAGAGTTGGAGTGCCGTTTGCTCGGTCATTGTCGCCCCATCAGCTAGGGCATCCCAATCTTCATCAAGATAGGCAAATGCTGCGCTCAGAGCGTGAAAAAGGGGATCGCTGCTAGCACTGGTATCCGCATTCTCTAGAGCTTCGCGAGCGGCTACATAATCACCTTCTCGGAACATCGCGTAAAAAATTTGTTCACTTGTCGTGCTAATCGAGGAGGACGGCGATTGCGTCCGAAATGGATCACCAGCCCACCCTGGCTGCATCCACGGTAGCAGAGCCAAAGCCACCCCGAGGCAAACGCCTAATAGCCGCTGCAGGATTTTCGTCCCTCTAAACCGTTGTCCAAAACTAGATACTAGATGTGTCATAGGTTGTGTGGAGCTAAAACAGTAAACAATGAAAAATGCGTACCAGACGCGAACAAAAACCTGATCAAAATGGACAGTTTATCCGCCAACTAGTTACCGAAACAGGCAGCGCCAGGGTAACAATTGAGTTAACTGTCAGAAGATTTGAGGATATACACTACATCTATTTTCCCGAGTGTAATCGCCCCATCCGCAAATATGGAACCCGTCTCCCGTCATAATATTGTATTGATAGATACAGTGTCTCAATTGACGACGTCAGAGGAGAAGAGTTCCTCGTTCAACATTACTCTTGCCCCTTGTTCTAAGCTCCTGCGATCAATGCACACGGCAAAATTTGTCCACGATTGCTCCATGAATTACCTCAATTGCGGGTACCTTAAGAACAGCTAACCTTGCCGATGAGATGGCATGCTCAACCTTCGTGATTTGTCGTATCACCCTGCTTCCACCCCTCGTCCCATTTTGCAACCTCTGAATTTGCAATTGGGGCCTCAAGAATTGGGCCTTGTCATTGGGCCGAGTGGTTCAGGCAAAACTACTCTGCTGGAAATCTTAGCGGGTCTGGCCTATCCCACGACTGGGGAAGTCCGTTGGCGCGATCAGGTCTTGCCTCCAGATGCTCTGCAGCAGTTGGCCGGGCTCGTGTTTCAATTTCCTGAGCGACATTTTTGTGGTCACAACGTGCTAGAAGAGTTGCGACTCGGGCATCCTGAACTGCCCAAAAGTCGTATCGTGCAAACCTTAGAGTCAGTTGGCCTTGGGCATCTCTCCTTGACTGCGGCACCACACGCTCTGAGCGGTGGGCAACAGCGCCGTTTAGCATTGGCCGTGCAATTAATCCGACAGCCTTATCTACTCCTGTTGGATGAACCGACTGCAGGATTAGATTGGTCGATGCGACGTCAACTCATCAGCCTGCTCAAAAAGCTCAAAAAAGATTGGAGTCTCTTGATTGTGACCCATGATGCTGGAGAGCTGATAGAGCTTGCCGATCGCGCTTGGACCCTTGATCATGGCGTCTTGACTCCATACACCTTGACTGCAGCCGTGCAGATGACTGCCTAAGCAGATATTGTATCGACCTACATAGAGTTGGTCAGGGTTACGGTAGATGCTTAAGCTGACTGCCCGATGGTCGTTTGCATCTGTGTCACGGGGCTGCGATACTGCTTCCTCTAGCCTTTAAAGTCTTCGCCTCATGTCTCTTCTGCCCGACCTTGCAAAATCCTGGCAAGCGACGCTGCAATGGCAACCAACACCAGATCAGCAAGCGCTATTTCAACAGCTGTTTCAGGAAATTCTGATGGGTAACCAGCAGATGAATCTGACTCGGATCACAGAACCGACCGAGTTCTGGGAAAAGCATCTTTGGGATGCCTTAAGTGGTTTTGCTCCGTGGTTATCGTTAGAATCGCCGCCCAATTGGCTCCCTTCGCAGCCATCCCTACAAGCGATTGATATTGGCACAGGGGCTGGCATTCCGGGCCTACCCGCCGCGATCGCTCTACCTGACTGGCACGTCACCTTACTCGACTCCACCCAAAAGAAGGTGCGATTTTTGCACGAATTAGCCCAAACCATGTCCCTAAAGCAGGTTAAGGCGATCGCAGATCGGGCAGAATTTCTTGCTCATCAACCTAGTCACCGCGAACAATATGACGTGGCAATGCTTCGAGCTGTGGGGCCAGCAGCCACCTGTGCAGAGTATTCCCTGCCCTTGCTAAAGCTTGGCGGCGTGGCCATTTTGTATCGTGGCCAGTGGAGCAGTGAAGATTCTCAGCAACTTGATCGGGTGTCAGCCCAACTAGGCGGACAGTTAGTTGATGTACGGTCATGGCAAACACCGATCACCCAAGGGGTGCGTCACTGCCTCTATCTGCAGAAGCAACGCATCACACCTGAAGATTTCCCCCGTGCAGCTGGTATTCCAGCCAAAACTCCACTAACCGCTTGAGCGATGCAAAAGACTGTTCTGCTCTCTCTTCCCGATAAAGTAGGATGGCACCTGATCGGCGACGTTATATATAGGCCAACAAGTTTTCACAGAACGCATATCCGCATTAAGCTTCAGGCGCTTTTCCTGCAAGTATCCGAAAGCCTTCCGGCAAGAAACACTTTTCCAAAGTTAATGGTTTTTCGTGGAATTCATTGAATATGAGTTTTATATTGTAGTTATGTAAACAAACGAAAAGGCTGCTTCGGTTGTGATTTTTCTCTCTGGCGGTTGCGAACTAACGTAGTACTGGGCAAAGGCTTACGACTGATGACGAACGACAAAGGAACTGAAAGTATTTCCTCGAATCTTCCAAGCCAGTTCTCGTGGCTGAAGGTTGTTTGGCACCGCTTTTCAGTGCGGCTTTTGCTTGTTCTAGGCGTCATGATTTTTTTCACGGTCGTGGCTGTCGATTCTCTGCAGCCGGCAACAGCAGCTGATATGACTGGTCAAGCATCCCCGTTAAGAGATGCTGCAGTCACCTCGTCTTCGTCTGTGGTGGAACTTGAGAGCGCTGATGCACCACTTGATGTCTCTGGCACGTATCTAGAATTCAATACCGAGACGGCTCATCGATTGCAGCACAGTGATTTACTGAGTCCTCAACTCACCCGCAGCCGTCTAACACGGGCACACCTACTGCCTAGCAGCCAGCGATAAGGTCAAAATTTCATTTGATGTTGAATTGATGTCAAAAAAAAGCCCTACCGTCTTGATGGCAGGGCTTTGATAGTGTGCTGTCTGTTTGCTAAAAGAAACGGAATTAAGGAGTCTGACCGCCTGACTAAACGCAATGGCTTTCAGCCGTGATACAAGTTCCAAATCGTCTCTGTGCATTCATTTATGTTCCAAGATTGCCCAACCAAAAGCGGTGACTAACATCGAGTACAGGTTGTGATCTACCGCATAACACGGGGCACTGAAATGCAAGACTGCCGTTTGCTAGGGGTGCCATTAATTACCCTCAGACACCTTTGAGCATCAGCATTGCCGTACTCCCATGCGCTCAACAGGCTACGGAGTTGAGGTCCTCTCTGCGATCTATTTGGGTGCAAAATAAAGGACAGTCTCTGACTTCGGTCGGCATTACCACGGCAGTCGAGTACCATCCCAGGAAAAAAAAGCCCCATTGTCAGCCTCAGTGGCTCCGTCAATGATGTTGAACAATTGGGTAACAGTTCGTTCCACCGAGAACAGTTTTTCTGGCGGCACATTCCGCTGAAACGGTTTGGATAGGCGGGTATTGGTGGTACCTGGATGGAGTGACAAGATGACAGTATGAGGATTTTTGCGGTTATATTCGATCGCTGTCGTCTTCAGTAACATGTTGAGCGCGGCCTTAGAAGCTCGATAGCCATACCAGCCGCCTAATCGATTATCTTCAATGCTCCCGATTTTGGCGGAAAGGTTAGCAAACACGGTGCGCCCTTCTTTACGAAGAAGGGTTTGTAAGTGTTTGGCCAGCAGCACGGCAGGAATGCTGTTGATTTGAAAATATTTCAAGAGCTGCTCGGCATCGATCTGCCGGAGACTCTTTTCGGGTTGTAAGTCGCCTTGGTGCAGAACCCCAACGCAATTGACAACTAGATCTAAGTCGTATTGCTGGGCCTGAAGTTGCGCTGCTAATTGCGTGACTTCTTCCTCGGCGGTCGCTTCCAATGGCAAGCACTGTAGTTGTGGATGATCTTGCAGGGCTAGTAGAGCAGAGGCCGAGGCAGGCTGGCGAT
>CAZLYS010000413.1:0-4977 GCA_964563415.1 uncultured Halomicronema sp. | reverse complement strand
ATGTCAGGGTATCACGCCTTTGCCAAGACGATTCAGAATGCGGAGTGCGGAGTGCAGAATTCGGAAAAGGATGTTTGGTCATGAGCGATCGCGTTTGGAAAATCTGTCGTGCTTGTAATCTGCTAGGACTGTCTCGACAGCCATGCTTCATAAGCTTCTAAACTCGGCCCAGCAGGGATGCCCGATTTTCGCAAACGGATATTGACGCGATCGCTAAGCGCTGACAACTGCTCCATCCAAGGTGACATTCGGATGCTGGATTGCATTCTAAACTCCAACAGACCATCGCCCCAGGTCAACGTTTTGAGCCGCTCGTAGAGACCTTCCACATTGAGAGAGTAGCGACTGGAGATCGCTTCCAACTCGCGTATTTCTTCTGGCGTGAGCTGCAGTTGCATGACGTCACCGGCTCTACGAGCTAGCTGTTTCAGACAATGCTGTCAGATTATCGCTATCTGACAGCTGCTGCTCGGGCGTCAGCCAGTGTCCAAATTCTTCCACAAAGCGATCTCTCAAAATGGCCTTGCGAATGCGCTGGGTAAAGCTGACCAGAGCAGTAATGTTGTGAATTGAGAGCAGCGTGTGGACCAGCGTTTCGTGGGCGTGGATCAGATGACAGAGATAGGCACGGGTGAAATTGCGGCAAGTATAGCAGTGACAGGTTTCATCCAACGGGGTCAGATCTTTGCGGAAGCGGGAATTTTTCAGATTCCAGCGCTCGCCCTGCACGATTGCCGTCCCATGACGGGCGAGTCGAGTGGGAATCACACAGTCAAACAAATCCATTCCGGCGGCGATCGCCTGCACCATTTCGCGATGGGTGCCAACACCCATGAGGTAACGCGGTTTATGGGGTGGCAGCATGGGTGTTGTCGCCCGAACAATTTTTTCAATCAGTTCTGACGGTTCTCCAACACTAACGCCACCAATGGCATAACCCGGTAAATCGAGTTCCGTCAGGGCTGCTGCTGCCTGCGCCCGCAGATCGAGATACACACCACCTTGCACAATGCCAAAAAGCGCCTGGTCAGAGCGCTGATGGGCAGCCATGCAGCGTTGTAGCCAGCGATAGGTGCGATCAGTCGCGACCTCCACTGCCTCTCGACTGGCAGGATAGGGTGGGCACTCGTCAAAAGCCATGATGACGTCAGCCCCCAATGCATTTTGAATGCGGATGGACTCTTCTGGTGTCATGTTGATGATGCGACCATCGCGGGGCGATCTAAACTTCACGCCTGCTTCAGAAATTGTGCGAATATCGCTGAGGCTAAAAACTTGAAAGCCACCAGAGTCAGTCAGCATGGGGCCATGCCACCCCATGAACTCATGCACCCCACCAGCCATTGAGACCAGCTCTTCGCCTGGCTGAAGATGGAGATGATAAGTGTTGGCAAGCACCATCTGGGCTCCAGTCTGCTGGAGTTGATCGGGCGTCATTGTTTTGACGTTTGCTAGAGTACCTACCGGCATAAATCGAGGTGTTTCCACTAACCCATGGGGCGTCTGAAACTGACCCGCTCGCGCCTTAGTTTGGCCGCAAGTCGCGTCTACTTGAAACTCAAAATTCTTCAACGTTTGAAACTCCAGGACATAGGCCGACAAGAGGCCGTCATCATTACCAATTGCCAAAATACCTCAGCCAAAGAGGATTTTGCCTCTAGTTAACTGAGGTATAGCAGGTCCTATCAGGCGTCTTTCTCAAGATTTCTGCCACTACTGCAATGACGTACCCTTAAGCTAAAGCCCATCTTCATCCAGGCAAGCATCCCAGCTAGCAGAGATGGCCTCGGCCACAATCTCTTGAATGGTGGTGGCATCAAGCTCTCGTTTAGTCTGATCCTTGATGGGGGAGTTAAGGGGAACCAGCTGCAAACAGCGGTTTTCCTGAAATAGCTTGAAGCAGGCCTGCTCATTCGGCAATTTTTCGAGCAGGATGTAGTCAAAACTATAAACATTCAGATAGAGGCTCTGGTTTGCCACTAATGTCGAGACGCCAGGCTCAGCAAAAACATCCATGACATAACCAGTGCCCTTGCTGAGCACACCTTCATCATGCACATCGGTGTAAGCAACTTGACCCAGATCATTGAGGAGTCTAAGCATGTCTGTCTTATTCACCACCATGCCTTGGTCAACCAAACAAGGCGCAGGCACATTGGACAAGCCAGCAGAGTCATGGGTCATGGGACTATCACAAATGCAAACCTTGAACCTCACAAATACCAAGAAAGTTCAGTGATTTCTGAGGCTTATATCCACGATAGTCGATCATCCAGAAATGGAACTCCGAAATGGGACGGTTTTCTCATTTTTCCGGCACATTGCTCTGTATTGGGTTCTACCCAAAGTCTTAAAAACCTTGCCAAGCAGACCTTTCAGCCTGCCTGTCAGTTTCCTTTTGAAGTGTGTCAGCTAGCATTGAAAAGAGTTCACATCCATTATTAGTCTACGAAAATCGTCTTTAGAAAAGCGATCGCTCGTCAATTTCAACTAATTACTAGAGGGTCATATCAACTTCTCTAGTCGCATCGACAATTGTCATACGCTATATCTAGTAGACAGGGCTTAGAAAGACCATTTTTAGCTGGTGCTAAATCTGCTTTGGGGGTGCTTCAACCATGTCATTTTCAAATGATTCTGACAGTGCCCAAAATCTGATTCGGCCGTTGCAGTGGAGCCAACAGCTACTTGGTGCTGTGACTTTTTATACTCAGGTGCCCATTCCGCATCATTGGCCTATGAGTTTTGAGAAGATCGCTCGCTTTGCTCCCTTCGTTGGCATGGGGATTGGTCTAATGCTGGCGGCAGCAGATTGGGGGCTCGCGACGTTGACGATGCCGCTAGTGACCCGGTGCGCTTTACTCGTGACCCTTTGGCTCTGGTTCACCGGGGGCCTACATCTAGATGGTGCGATGGACACTGCTGATGGCTTGGCAGTGCCAGATCCCGCGCGTCGTTTAGACGTCATGGCAGATAGTCGCACCGGTGCTTTTGGCGCGATGATTGCCGTGGTGCTATTGGGGCTCAAAACGCTCTGTCTCACAGATTTAGAGACTCTGCGGTGGGTTGCCTTACCCTTGGCTGCTGGCTGGGGCCGTTGGGGACAAGTGGTCGCGATCGCCCGTTACCCCTATCTCAGAGCAGAGGGCAAAGGTGCGTTTCATAAAACCCACGCCCATCCCGCAACGGACTGGCTATGGGGATTTGTGGCGCTGCTGGGACTGTCGGGGATCGCTTGGGCGATCGCACCGGCAAGTGGTCTATGGCTCATCACAGTTACGGGTATTGGCGGCTTGATAGCGTTAGCGGTTGGGGCGTGGCTGCAATGGCAACTCGGGGGACACACAGGAGATACCTATGGGGCGATCGTCGAGTGGACCGAGGCACTCCTCCTCTGTGGCATGGTGACGTTACAAGGGTGGATGTAAGGGCGTGATATGAGGCTGTGAAGGTTCCCGGAGGTCCACAGAGACAGCAATCCATCGCTATAGTGAAAGCAAATAGTGCGGGAACCATTGAGCTAAGTTCTTCATGCAAATTCCCATAATCGGTAAGGTGCGTCGTCCGGCGCTTTGGTTGATAGGGGGACTCGCGGCATTCGGAGTGGGATTAGGCGTACTCACATTCGTCATTCGCAGCCAAGAATCCGGCTACGACCTCGAAGCCTTAACGGTGCCTGTGGAATCTACCGCCTTAACTGTACGCATGACGGCTAGTGGCACGGTAGAGCCAGTGCAGACCGTTAATCTCAGCCCTAAGACCTCGGGCATTTTGGAAGAACTTTTTGTAGAACAGGGGGATACTGTTGCCGCTGGGCAAATCATTGCCCAAATGGAAAATCAGGATGTTGAAGCCCTGATACAGCAGCGGGTAGCCGCTGTCGCTGAGGCCCAGGCAAGTCTGGCCGACGTGCAACGGGGTAGTGATGCCGAAGCGATCGCTCAAGCTGAAGCCGCAGTGGCCTCAGCCCAAGCCCAGGTGAGAGATTTATCCGCGCAATTAAGCCTGGCTCAAGCTCAACTTCAACGCAATCAAGCCCTCGCCGCGCAAGGGGCCATCTCTGAGAACGAATTAGATACCTTTGAGCAGGCTGTCAGTAGTGCCACAGCCGGAGTCGAGCGGGCTCAGTTTCAAGTACAAGAAAGCCAGGAACGGCTGGCAGATTTACAGAATGAGCCCCAACCAGAAGCGGTTGCCCAGGCAGAGGCTCGGTTAGCACAGGCGCAAGCCCAGCTAGTATCAGCCCAAGTACAACTGGCGGATACCCAACTCCGCGCCCCGTTTGCCGGCATCATCACCCAAAAGTTTGCCAATGAAGGGGCGTTTGTGACGCCGACGACGTCCGCTTCAGATGCGACGTCAGCAACTTCGACAGCAATTGTCGCGATCGCCAGTGATCTTGAGATTCTAGCGGAAGTGCCAGAGGCTGATATTGCCCAAATTAGCCCCGGTCAATCGGTGGAAATTGTGGCGGATGCCTACCCCGATCAGGTGTTTGAGGGGGCAGTCCGGTTGATTGCGCCAGCCGCGATCGAGCGACAAAACGTCACGCTGTTTCAGGTCCGTATTCAGCTGACCTCTGGGCAAGACATTCTGCTCTCTAACATGAACGTCACAGTAGCGTTTATCGGTGATGAATTATTGGATGCCCTAGTGGTGCCGACCGTCGCCGTCGTGACCCAAGCAGGACAGGCTGGAGTCTTGGTGCCCGGTGATCGCGATCGCCCCCGTTTTCGGCCCGTCACCTTAGGCTCCCAAGTTGGCAACCAAATTCAGATCGAGGAAGGCGTTGAAGAGGGCGATCGCGTATTTGTGGATCTGCCTCCGGGAGCAACGCTCGAAAATCTCACCTTTGGACGCGATGCTGCCCCGGAAGAGGCGGAAGAGTAGCAGGGTGTATGGGCGGAGCCTGCCCAGAGGGCTTGGGTGACGGGGTGGGATGAGTGAGGTGAGTGAGGGTAGCTGAGAGGCTGGATG
>CAZLYS010000412.1:0-4980 GCA_964563415.1 uncultured Halomicronema sp. | reverse complement strand
GGGCAAGGGATCTAGGAGGCTTTTAGTGGCTGGAGCAAAATTTAAAAGCACGATTCTCTCCTCCGCTACCTATCTCCCCTGCTCCCCTGCTCCCTAATTCATTCCAATGGTTTCCAACAAGCAACATGATGTTCTGACGACAGTTGTTGGCGAGTCAGAGGGGCTTGGTCGCAAAGGGTGGACTCGTAGCGATCGCATCGTTGACTAAATCGACAGGGCGGAATGTTGACGGCTTTGAGATCGGGGAGGTTGCCCGCAATCGGAATCAAGTCTTGAAAGGCTTTGTGGGGTTCGGGGGTGGCAGCGATAAGTTTGGCGGTGTAGGGATGTCGAGGGGCTTGAAACAGGCTGTGGGTGGCCGCTGCTTCCACCACATGGCCAGCATGCATAACGACGATGTGATCGCAGTATTCCGACGCCAGCGCCAGGTCGTGGGTAATCAGAATGGCGGCCATTTGTTGCTGGGTAGCTAAATCTTTGATGAGGTTCATCACCGTGGCTTGGGTGGTGACGTCTAGTCCGGTGGTCGGTTCGTCGGCAATGAGGAGTTTGGGAGAGCAGGCCAGCGCGATCGCGATCATAATGCGCTGACAGAGACCGCCGGAGAGCTCGTAAGGGTAGGCGTCATAGCGCTGGTCGGGGTCAGGAATGCGAACGCTGGCCAGCATCTCAATGGCGCGATCGCGTAGGTCACCGCCTGACAAGTCAGTGTGGCAACGTAGGACATCGGTAATCTGTTTACCCACCTTCCGAATAGGATTCAGCGCCGTACGGGGATTCTGAAAGATCATCGACAGTTCTTTGCCGCGCAACTGCCGCAGCGAGGATTCCGGTTCTTTCAGCAGATCAACGGCGACGCGATCGCTCTGAAAGAGGGCCTTCCCACCCGTCACTTTGCCTGCTCGATCCAATACGCCCATCAGGGTAAACGCTGTGACCGATTTGCCTGAGCCACTTTCCCCCACGATGCCCACCGTTTCTCCGGGGTTGATGGCAAAACTAACGGCTTCTAAGGCTTTAACCGTTCCAGAACGGGTCCGAAACTCGACGTTGAGATTTTCGACACTTAACAGCTGCGAAGAGATCGTGTCAGTTGAAGGCATTGAGGGTAAAGCAGACTGATGAAGCGTCATGTTTGGAAAGGGCGGAGAGCCAAAGGGGCAAGAGAGGGGCAGGGGAGCTAGGGGGCAGGAAGAGTTGGGGGTGAATTGGGAAGAATTAGGGGCAGTTGCATTGCTGGGTGGACAGAGCTTTATGGCGATCAGGGGGCATGAGGAATTGGAGGTCTACAAGCTGGCGTTTGAAATGGCGATGCAGATTTTTCAGTTGAGTAAGCGGTTCCCGGTGGAGGAGCGATATTCTCTGACGGATCAGATGCGGAGATCGTCGCGATCGGTGTGTGCAAATTTGGCAGAGGCCTGGAGAAAACGACGATATCGAGCAGCGTTTATTGCTAAGTTGAGTGATTCAGAAGCGGAAGCGGCAGAAACCCAAACCTGGATCAACTTTGCAGTGCGGTGTGGCTATCTTAATCAGGAACTGGGACAAGACTTGTCTCGTAATTACGATCGCATTCTCGGCAAGCTAGTGAAAATCATTCATAATCCTTCTCCGTGGTTGATATGAGGTTTTTAGGGATAAGGGGCATGAGGAGCATGGGTGCAAGGGGGCTTGAATGGGGAAGGGGCTTTGAGAATCGTAGGAGTGTTTGAAAAATCGTGCTTGGTCAGGCCGCAATCCCTAATCTCTCGTTCCCGCAATCACGATTTACACCAAAATCTGATTACCTCTTCGCTCCCCTGCCCCTGCGCTCCCCTGCGCTCCCCTGCTCCCCTGCTCCCCATCTCCTCCGCCCCTCTGTCTTCTACTAAGTACGCATACGGGGATCGATCAGGTCGCGTAAGCCATCGCCGAGCAAGTTAAAGCAGAAAACTGCCAGCATTAGAACTGTGCCAGGAAATAACGCCAACCACCACTCGCCTGACACAATGTAGGTGGCCCCTTCGGCGACCATAATGCCCCACTCAGCGGTAGGCGGCTGTACCCCCAGGCCAATGAAGGAAAGGCCAGCCGCGTTGAGAATGGCCCAGCCCATATTGAGAGAAATATGCACCATCATCACGGGCAAGACGTTTGGAAACAGGTGGCGAACCATAATGCGCCATTCGCTATTGCCGGTTAATCGGGCGGCTTCGACAAAACCAGCTTCTCGCCGCACTAGCACCTCAGAGCGAACGACACGGGTGTAGAGGGGCAGGTTAATGATGGCAGTCGCGTAGATGATGTTGGTGACGGTATTGCCCAAGGCGGCGACGAGGCCCATGGCCAACACAAACAGGGGAAAGGCCATCAACGTATCGATACAGCGAGAAATGATGCGATCGCTCCAACCTCCGAAGTACCCGGCACATGTTCCCAGTAGGCTGCCCACCAAAAAGGACAGCGCTACGGCAATCACAGCAATCCCTAAATCCAGCCGGGTCGCCACGATCACTCGACTGAGAATGTCTCGTCCCAATTGATCAGTGCCAAACCAGTGATTTGCAGAAGGCGGCTGGAGAGCGACGGCGGCATTGCTCGCTAACGGGTCGTAGGGAGCGATCGCCTCGCCAAAAATTGCGAACAGTACAAACACCAAAAACAGCCCAAAGGCTCCGAAGGTGATCAGGTTTTCGCTGATGACATATCGGGTGTGTTGGAAGGTACTTGAGGTCATGGTGATAGGAAATGGGAGGTGGGGAGCGACGATAGATGCGGGGAAGGGTAGCTTGGGGAGCAGCGGAGCTTGGGAGCAGGGCGGGCTTTAAGCACTTGGGAAGGAATAAGACCTGGAGCACTTGGGAATGGTTACCCCATCGACGGTTGGAAACTTCTGGTTTTGCATAAAACTCGATTTGGGTAATGAGAAGTAATGGGTTTCAGCTCAATTGAATTTTCTAAAAGCTGCCAAAGGCCTGCTCATGCCCTTGTTCCCTGGCCCCCTCTCTCCCTCGCCCCTGATCTCTTTCTCCTCCTGTACTTTCTACGCCTCCACGCCCGCGCGTGGGTCAATCACGACATAAAGCAAATCAATCAACAAATTCAGCACCACATAAAGCAAGGCCATCGTGAGAATGAATCCTTGGATAGGGGCATAGTCAGAGGCGACCAGAGCTTCGACGGCATAAGACCCAATGCCTGGCCAGGCAAAGACTTTTTCTACAAGGATGTTGGCCCCCAGAAGGAAGGAAAACACCACACCGAGAGTTGTGATCACAGGCAGCATGGCATTGCGGAAGGCATAGCCGAAGAGGACTTGCCGAGGGGGTAAACCACTCGCCCGAGCTGTCCGGATGAAATCGCTAGACAGCATTCCCAGCATGGAAGCACGGGTGACCCGAGCGAGCGGCGCTAAGGCAAAGAGCCCCAAAGTCACTGCCGGTAAAAAGAGCTGCGACGCGGCTGCCCAAAACAGCTCCAGATCGCCTGCTAGTAAGCTATCGATCAGATACAAACCCGTGACGTGAGGCGGCGGACTGTAAAGGATGTCCAGCCGACCGAGGGGCGCCGGAGCCACTCCCATCCGGTAATACAGCACGTAAATGAGGAACAATCCGGTAAAGAAGGTGGGCAGAGAAACCCCCGCAGTGGCCAGTAAACGGACGCCGTGGTCAATCCAGGAGTTGGGCTTCGTCGCGGCCAGGATGCCAAGGGGTAGAGCGAGGGCGATCGCAAATACTAACCCCGCTAACGTCAATTCCAGCGAAGCCGGTAACCGAGTTGCCAAGTCATACACTACGGATTGTCCCGTCGTCAGAGACATCCCCAAATCTCCCCGCACCAAATCACCGAGATACAAAAAAAACTGTTCGGGCAGGGTTTTATCGAGTCCCAGCGTGGCGCGCACTTCCTCAATGGCCTCAGCCGTCGCTGCTGGTCCTGCAAAAAACGCCGCTGGATCCCCCGGCAAAGCACGGGTGAGCAAAAACGTCACAATTACGACACCGATAACGCTAGGAATCGCACCGAGAACGCGTTGACCAATGATTTTTCCAGTGGAATGGGCCATGTTGTGCAAGGGGCTAGTGGATGGCGGAATAAATCGGCAGGGGCAGGAGGGATGGGGAGAAAGGGAGATGGGGAGAGAGAGTTGCGAGATAGGCAGATTGCGCAGGGGGGATGGGGAGAAAGGGAGATGGGAAAAAGGGGGATGGGGAGCTAGGGAGTAGGGGAGAGTGGGGGATAAGTAACCTGCTAAGGCAGAAAACATTTTGGGCTATCAGGCTCCCAAAACTCCCACGCCCCTCATGCCCCGCTGCTCCTTCGGCTCCCTGGCCCCCAAAGCTGCCCCCAAAGCCCCCTTGCTCCCAAAGCCCCCACGCCTCTCAAGCGCGCTACGCTTTCTCCAACTGTCGGAAATCCAACTGCCGATGGAACCAGTACTGGTAACCCGAGATGTTGGGCTGCATGGCGACCCCGAGCTGAGGCTGCACCAGTGGCGCGCGGGGTACCTCTTGCCAGGCCATTTCGATAAAGCTTTTGACGTTGTCGTCGTACTCTTTATTGCCCGGTTCTGACGCTAGGGCAGCCTCAATCTTGGTATCCATCTCCGGATTTTTGTAGGAGCTACCGTTAAAGGTGGCGTCTTGCCCGTGGTAAGCGTAGAAGAAGAAATAATCCGGGTAATTGAGCCAGCCACCAAAGTTATTGATGATCATGGGGCGACTCTTTTCAACCAAGACGGAACGGAAATTGGCCCCTGGCACGTTTTCAATATTGACGGTGATGCCCAGTTCGGCCAGTGCTTCTTGAATGAGAACAACGGTGGGCTCGGCCCATTCTTGAGTGCCCATGTTAAAGGCAAGGGTCGTCTCAAATCCGTCGGGATAGCTAGACTCTGCTAGTAATGCCTTAGCCTGCTCCATATCAGTGGTGTAAGGGCTGGGCTGGGGCCACGCAATCGTATCGGGCTTGGCCTTGCCGCCATACATGGGGACGGCC
>CAZLYS010000411.1:0-4986 GCA_964563415.1 uncultured Halomicronema sp. | reverse complement strand
GTACCTCTCTGATCAAGAAGGGCGCGACATGACCCACATGCTCGAACGCATGCATCTGTTTCAGAGCTATTCCCATGAAGTGATGCATCGCATGTTTGACAAGTTATTGTCGGTGCTCAAGCTAGAAGGTCCCGGTAAGTTAATCGATTTGGCTAAAGCTCAGTTACCTCCCGACCTGAGAGAAACCGCCTTTGCCGTCGCAACGGATCTGGTGTTGTCAGACGGCACGGTGACTTCTCAAGAACAAGCCTTCCTGGATGATTTATACCGCATCCTCGAGATTCCGGGGGACACGGCTCTACAGATTGTGCAGGTCATGACGATTAAAAATCGCGGTTAGGAGCGCAGCTCAATGGAGGCCTCTAGGTCTCTTGAGCTGGCTTCATCTAGCCCCTCAGGTAGGTTGATTTTGCCCTATCGGCAGAGCACTTTCCGCATATGCTCCATATTGCCCGGCAGATCTTGCCGCATCCCCTGTTCAATTAAAAAACTCGGCACTGGAATTAGCGGCGTCGCCTGAACCGCGTAAGTCAGCAGGGTGCCGTTTTGCCAGTCTTGCAGCGTCAGGTCAGCTGCAAAGTCTCTAAAGGTCCCCTTTTCGAGACGAAATTGGAGGCTGTAGTAAGCATCCTCATAGACCTTAAGGTGAATTTCGACTTCGGCGGCGATCGCCAAAAACGCTTTGCGTCCTACCTGATAGATCTGGTGAACATTGCCATTAGAGGCTCGGACTTCGCTGCGGCTGATATTTGGGAAAAACTCGGTCCAGCGAGAATATTGGGTCAACTGGGCCCACAAATCCGCACGGCTGGCTTTTACGTACATCTTGGCATTCACTGCGCCGCCCATCATGCCATGGGCGGCGGTCTCGACCAACACCCGTCCTCGACGTAGCGCCTCCACTTCTTGCCCAGACTGTGATCGAGCTTGACTCCCAAAGAGCAGCGATGGTCGTTGAGACGAGGCGATAAAGGTTGCGCTGCTGACCATAAAGCTTCAGCTCCAAATGAGTGGTAGATTCCGTCTGACTAACGGTGGATTAAGGGAAGTATGTAGATGTGATCGTAGTATCCCCTAAACGTCATAAAAGTTAGCAGAAGCTGAGTGTAATGAGGATGAAGTTTTCAATAAGTTCAGCCAGTAAATTTGAAATTCGCGTAGATTTACGCGCCTTTAGGGATCGATCTGAACCAGGAGTGTCCAATTAATACCGTGAAAGTACTGAAAATACCGTGATCGCTGCTGCCCTGAATGATGGATGGTTACGACCCGACAGCGTTGCGGCTATCTGTCTGCAAAAACTCTAAAACTCCACTGATGAAGAATGAATCATTCTGAAAAGTGTTTGCTAAAGTGTCAGAGCCATCATCTCCTTGGGTGCTTAGTCATGAATTGCTGACGGTGGGGCCAACCATTTTGAGGCCACTCAGCCCCCGGCTCGGCCAGCTTTACTGCCTCTAGAGAAGAGTCCTAAAAGGCCCAACTCGCCCCTTTGTTCGCTCTGGTCACCCATGCTCAACTGCTGTTGTTGCAGCCATTATGTTTGCCAAGAAACCGCCTCTTTTCGTCACGATCGGAACCACTTGTCTACTACTAGCAGTAGGGACACTTACCTATGCCGGTTTGCGGTGGCGAACCTTGCAGGCCCGAGGGTTGCCCGCTGGGGTCAAAGCAGTGCCTCAAACGGCGGTCGCGGCAGTTACCCTCTCAACAAATCCAGAACAGTGGCAACAAGTACGACAATTTGGCACGGTTGAAACTCAAACAGCATTTGATCAAAAGCTGGCGCAATGGCGCGATCGCTGGCTTGGTGAGTATGACGTTTCGTTTGCAGAAGATATTGCGCCTTGGGTCGGCCCTGAAGTCACCTTGGCCTGGGTGCCCCAATCCGAAGCAGTGACGGACACCGAGCCGGGAACAGTCGTTTTTGGCGGGCAACGGCGACTGTTGTTGCTACCCATTGCCGACCCCGAAGCGGCACAAATTTCTGCTGAATCATTGCCTTTGTCATCCACCAATGGCAACTCGATCGAATATCGCGGGGTCACCCTGACACAAGTGACAGCAACTAACTCAGAAGCGACTGACTCGGTGTTTATCGGTTTATTAGGGACACGCCTCATTCTCGTAGCAGAGGATGAAACGGTGGCTCAGCAAGCGATTGATGCCTACAAAGGGGGTAAAAACCTGGCCGATGTGGCAGATTATCGGCGCTCATTTGAGCATATTGGGGTGTCTCAGGCTTTTAGCAAGCTCTATATCAATATTCCGGCGGCGACTCAGCTGCTCGCTCAGACCTCGCAACCCGCTTTGCCCGCAGCGTTAGTTGAGAGCTTTCAAGAAAGTCGTGGTTTGGCCGCCACGATCGCCCTCGAAACCCAAGGCCTGCAGATTAGAAGCACCAGTTGGTTTGGGGAGGATAGCGATCGCACTTATGTGGATACCAATGTGCCTGCCCAACTGCCAGAATATGTGCCCCGAGACACCTTGGTGTTTGCCTCGGGCGGCAACTTTCAGCAGTTTTGGCAAGATCTGAGCGGGCGTCGCAATTGGGGTGCCTTAATGGCGCTCAATCCAGATAATTTGTCATTGGCCCTGCAAGGCAGCACTGGCTTGACCTTAGAAGAAGATCTGTTGCCATGGATGCAGGGGGAATTTGCCCTAGCCCTAGTGCCCCCCGAGACAGCCATCGTGGATGATGCCACACCGCTACCAAATCCGAGTCTGGTCGCACTGGTACAGGTAAGCAATCGCCCCGAAGCCGAACAAGCCTTTGCCCAACTGGATGAGGTCGTAGAAAACCGGTATCGCTTCACCATTAGCAACGAACCCGAAGGCGAAATTGAACTTGTCCGCTGGACTTCCCCATTTGAGTCCACCATGCTGTCACGGGGTTGGTTAGATAGCAGCATTGCTTTCCTCACGCTTGGCGCGGGCACAGATGAGGCGATCGTGCCTAAGCCCCGGCGTTCCCTCGCTAAATCACCGCTCTTTCAGCTAACCACTGGGGATGCCCCTTATCCCAATAACGGCTACTTCTTTGTTAACTTCCAAGCGCTGACCCAAACAGAAGACAATTTGTTTGTGCCAGAACTGCCCGCAGAAAATCAGAACATCCTTGATGCGATCGCAGCCTTAGGCGTCACGTCAACTGTTTTAGATGAGCAACGTCTACGCTATGACCTGTACCTCGTGTTAAATCGGGGCAATCGTCCTGGTCCGTTACCCAGCAGCCAGACTTTAAACAACGAAACCTCCTCGGATGAAGACGCCCCGTCAGAGCCGACCCCTGCCGAGGAAACCTCGCCAGCTGCTCCCAGCAGCGCTCAGCCCTCTACAGAAGACTCCGGCTCAGGAGAAACCTGAAGGTAATCTCTCATCAGCTACCCTCTCGCTCAATAGTGAAACCGTAAGTCCGGATTTTCATATTCTGTTGCAGCTTGCAACCAGAGTGTCATACCAATCGTATACAACGTCATTGTGTCACCCTCAAGGATCAAAGGTGAGCTGCCAATTCCTTGGCGGTTGTCAGAAATTCGTAACTGGTTGGCTATTGCCGATCAATCGGAGAGTTGGGGCGGCAATTTTCAGGGTAGTTCTCTAACCCTAATGCGACAGATGGCATCAACCCGCAGATAAGGGAGAACACCCACCCAGGTAGAAGAAACTAAAGTCAACAAGGCTTTGATTCCTGCTCTTTATGAGATCTGTTTCAGTTGATCAACTCGATTGATCAAACTGTGGTTCCCAAAGGCGACTTCAGACAACACTCCATTGATTAGCCAATTTACCGAAAAATCACTTAACTTAAGTTCATAGTTGGTTTGCTGTTTTTACTGAGTCACCATTATGACGATCAGTCATCAAACTGCTCGGCGCGATCGCATCGTCATTATTGGGGCTGGTTTTGGGGGATTTCAGGCAGCGCAGTCTCTGGCCGGAGCCGCTGCCGAGGTTTTGTTGATTGACCGCAACAATTACCACACGTTTGTGCCGCTGCTGTATCAGGTCGCCACAGCTCAGCTAGAGCCGAGTCTGGTGGCTTATCCAGTGCGTACCAAGCTGCGGGGCCTGAGTAACGTGAGGTTCTTGCAGGCCGAGGTTAAGCGAGTCGATTTTGATAACAAGCTGGTGGATCTCGGAGACAATCTCATTTCCTACGACTATCTTGTGATGGCAACCGGGACCACGCCGCGAGATGACGCATTACCTAGAACCATAGAGAGTACTTTTACCCTCCACAATCTGCGGGAAGCTCTCATCTTACGTAATCACTTACTACGTTGTTTTGAACAAGCAGCCTCAATTCCTGATGACGCTGAGCGACAGCGTTTGTTGACCTTTGTGATTGTCGGCGGCGGGGCTACCGGCGTTGAGTTAGCAGGTGCACTGGCCGAGTGGCTGCGAGGCACTGTGCAGCGTGATCTGCCAGAGTTGAGTGGATGGGGACGCATTGTGTTGGTGCAGGCAGGCACCAGTTTGCTCCCAGAATTTTCGCCACGGCTGGGCAACTATACCCACCGGCAACTTGAGCGTCTGGGGGTTCAGGTGCGGCTCAACACCAAGGTGATGAATTCCTCGGGACGCTGGATAGAACTCGATAATGGCGACATGCTTGAAACAGCCACGGTTGTGTGGGCAACTGGCGTTGAGGCGAATCCGCCCACGATGGCCCAACCGGCACATCAAAGGCATCAAGGTAAACTCGCCGTACGAGAGACCCTACAGTTGGTTGAACGCGCTAACGTTTATGCCATCGGGGATGTGGCCTATTTTGAACAGTGGGGGCAGGCATTGTCGGGAGTAGCCCCAGCAGCGCTACAGCAAGGGGTAGCCGTGGCCCGTAATGTGCGTCATCAACTGCGAGGCGAGGCCCCTCAACCGTTTTGTTATTTCAACAAAGGGCGATTAGCCATTGTCGGCGGCTATGGCGGGGTTGGCTCGGTTGCCGGTATTCACTTCAGCGGGTTGCTGGCCTGGCTAATG
>CAZLYS010000410.1:0-4989 GCA_964563415.1 uncultured Halomicronema sp. | reverse complement strand
CCTAGGCGCTCTCCCTCTATGCTACTCGACACAAACTCGGGTGGAACTAGGATTGAACGTTAATGACCATAAGGCTTTCAGCAAAGGGAGTCAAAAAAGGGACCACGAATTCACACATGAATTCGCGAGCCCCACAGAATGCCTGGACGAATTTCCTCCGCAGCAAGCCTGAATCAACGATGGGCTAGTGCCGGTGATTTTCTTTTCTGTAGCCACCAAGTCAGTCGAGTCTCAGGGCTATAGTTGGTCGGCTTAGGCTTGCCTTCGGCCCTGGCTATCGTGAGCGTTTTGAGATTTGCCACCACCGACCACAGGGTGCCGAATTGCTCGCGCCTCAAATTCATACATACTGGCGTCGTAGACAGAATCTCTTTCGCGATATCAATGTTGATCTGAGGGCACTGGCTGAGGCGATCGCAGAGATGTTGATAGCGCTCAGCCGTTCGACACCAATCAATGCCGCCTTGGTCAAAAGCTTGCATTTTGGGGTGTTGAAACTGATTGGTAATGCACAGAAAGTTTTCGTTCTCTGCGGAATATCGCACTTCCGACCCTTGCGGTGCCGATTCGACCACGGCCATATTTCCAGCCGCATCAGCGATCAGAAAATTATTGGCCGAAGTGACCTTGGTAGATTGGATGACCGCGATCGCGTCCGCAACTGTGCTGCAAGTTTCTAACACTTTGCGAATGGTCAGGTGAAACGTGATGCCGGGTCGAATCTGCGTGCCGTTGACGAACGACATCGCGATCGCCAATCCCGTTTCATTCACACCATCACAACGCCCGATAAAGACGTCAGACTGACTGACGTAGGCAAATTTTCCACGGGGAGCAATGAGGCTGCTTTCGGTGGTCTTCTGGACTTTGTAGAGCATGTCGTAATTGCGCCCAAAAATCACGGCATCCTGATGGCGACAGGCAAAGGCACTACATTTACCCGTCGTGTCAAAAACGCCTAGCCCCGCGACAAAAGCGCCCAAATGTCCTTCCTTGACGTTCCAGCCTTTAGCAAATCCTTGAAACTCGGCAATCAGATCGGGATAGAAACGCTTGACTTCCTGATAGCACTGTGTGCCAAAGTCAGCCTTTTCTGACGTGATCGCGGGAAACGGAATGCCCTTTTTAGCCAGTAAACTTCCGTACTTCAGGCCCATATCATAAAAATCGCCATAGAATCGGGGGTGATACATCGTGATTACCGTTGATATTGATCAAAGTCAGACGGGTTGGGGCGCTCAAAGCTACCAACCATGAGGTTTAAGAGAGTGGAATTAGCGCCGGACAAATATGTTCACGGTGTCTTGAGCGGCGATCGCTAAATAGCGACCCGTGACATCGAACGTGGCGCTCGTGGTACGACCGTCAAAATACGTCACAGTTTTTTGAGGAATGTTGATCAGTCGCGTTCCGGCGACATCGCCCCGAACAAAGGTGTGCTCGCCGTCAGGACTCAGCCGAATCAGGCCATCCTGTCGATCAATAAAAGGGACTGCGGTTGTTGGCTCTGATCGCTCGCCGGTGCCAACATTCCAAGTATCGAGGCGGGTGTCGTAGAACCGTTGTGACAGCACTCGCAGGGAATCAGCAGCAGTAAAAACCATATCGACAAAGTAAAAATCTTCGGCCATAGGGCGCAGGGTGCGATCGCGAGTACCCGTCTCAACCTGCCAAATATCCATGATTTGTTCCACTGGGGCTAGCCGAAGTTCGGCTTCACTTGGCACCAACCCCGATCCGACTAACCAAACTCCATCGGGGCTAAAAACAAAACGCTCATACATTGCTGTTGGGGTTGGTGGGAAAGACTGCATCCAGTCCCCCGTGGCCGCATCGTGAAGCTGAATCTGCAGATCATCAGGACGATCATCGGGGTCAAGCCCTGAACCAAGACCCGTGCCTAAATAAGTCTGGCTTAAAATCGCATCATCATCCGGCTGAAAGGCTACCCTGCTGGCAAAACTCGACTGTTCTCGGGCTGTACCTAGAGATTGCTGCCAGCGTTGTCTGCCCGTCTCCAAGTCCCACAGCGATAGCTTTAGGGCATTATCCGGCACGGTTTGGGCGATCATGGCGACTTGGGTGCCATCGTGGTTGATCGCAACCGCATGAAAGCGGGTCGCGCTATCCGCCAAAATTTCCGTCACTGCCGCACCAGTCTGCCCATTCCATATCTGAATCTTGTCGCCGTCGGGGCTGAGAGTCGCCAATCGAGTGCCTCCATGGCTGAGGCTGATCTGCTGAGCCGGGCTCGGTATGTTGGCAATGGGTGTGCTTGACCAGGGTGCATCTGGCGAGTTAGCCACGTGGGGAGTCGCGGCCAGCGGCTCCGCTTGACCTTCCTGCACCAGCGCCTGATACACAAAAGCTGCCACCTCCGCGCGAGTTGCCGGACGATCAGCATGCAGCCAGTTCACTGCTGGATAGCCAACCACCAGCTGAGCCTGCGTTGCTGCCGCGATCGCCGGACGCAACGGATCGGGAATCTGCTCCGCATCGACATAGTAGGTCAGGTTAACCGTCTCGCTTTCGTAGCCCAAACCGTTCACCAGGGCGGCTAGGGCATCGCCTCGGGTCATCACCTGTGCTGGCTGCACGGGCGCGTCGAGACCACCCGGTAAAAAGCCATTAACGCGGGCGATCGCGAGCGCCTCATAGGCCCAATAGTCGATCGGTAAATCTGCCAGGGCCAACTCTGGTGTAGGTTCCGACGCTAGAAAGGCGCGTCGCACAATAGCGGCAAATTGTGATCGCGTCACCGTGTCTGTCGGACGAAAGTGACCCTCTTCATAGCCGTCAATAATCTGTCGCGCCGCCAGCTTCTCGATGTAGTCGTAAGCCCAATAGTCTGGAGCGACATCAGGAAATTGCGCAGAGAGCGCTGAACTCGCCGTAATTAATATGGCAGCGACTCCAACTCCTGAATTTACTAAAGGGCTAAAGATCCGCTTTTTCAAAATTTTTGAACAGGGCATAGCAATACGGTGATCTTTTAAGAGCGGAAATGTAAGCTGATCTCAGGAAACTTGGTCAGCACGCTTGATTGCCCAAAAGTCCTCAGAGAGATAGAGGTTGAGTGCTTATATCAAAGAGTGCGATCGCTAACCATCATTCCGACGATGACTTTGCCTGCAAAAAAGCCAGAGTTTCTCGATTGAAGCCTGCTGGATTGACCAAGTTAGAAGGATCCATAGCCTCTTTTAAAACCACAAACTTAGCGTCCTTTATGGCATTGGCGATCTTGCGATTAATCCAGATGAAGAATGGGCCAAACTGATCGCCGACCATTACTAAAGTCGGGAGCTTGAGATTCCTCAACTGTTGAAGAACATCGATGCGATTGATCGCCCGACGTGCGAGGAGCAGCTGATCAAAATCGGCTTCTAAAGCGACCTGAGAAAAGTAGTCTTTGGCTGGTTGAGCAAATGGCGCCTTGTAAGTCGATGCCATCCCTTTTGCCATCGCCGCTGCCCCCATGTACTTAAAGAGCCAAAAGCCAATTATCTGCGATAGTCCCAAAGCTCGCTCTAGAGGCGTTTTCAGCTCAGCAAAAGTATCCGACACAATGAGCCGACTCACCCGGTCAGGGTGGTTGATTGCAAACGACTGAGCGATGACGCCGCCCATACTCACGCCCACCAAAATGCAAGTCTCTTGCTGGTGCTCGTTGAGTAAGTCGAGAATCTGATTCTCCCAGTCTCGCAGTGCTAGATGCTTCACTTTTGAGGATTGTCCGTGCCCCAGTAAGTCTGGTGCCAACACGTAAAAGCCGTTACTCGCAAATTCCTCCATCTGGGGCTGCCACATCGTATGGTCTGCACCAATGCCGTGTAACAGCACGATGGCTTCGTTAGCCACCTCTCCAAAGGCTGAGTAGACCGTTTCAGTGCCATTGGTGTTCTTCATTTTCATGGATTAACTCAAGCATTTAGCTGGCCGCAGACGAACGGCTGTCGATAAAGGGTTTGGGCAGTCTAAGGCGCTTCATGTCTCAAAACTAGACCGACTGCCGCAAAATCTTCATTGCCTTCGAGCTTGCCCTCAATGCGCTTAATCACCCGAAAGCCTTCAGACAGGTAAAGCGATAGCGCCGGTGTATTGCCTTCCAGCAGCTCCAGTTCCATTGCCGACGTTGAGTCGGCGATCGCATGACGGACTAATGCCCGCCCTACCCCTCTTTTGTAAGATTGCGGATCTACGTAAAGCCAAGTCAGCTCTGCGTCACTGTAGGCAACAAAACCTTGTACGATGCCATCCACCTCTGCGACTACCAGCTTGTCGTCAAAAAGACCTTCGTTTTCAGCCGTTTGCTCAAGGGTTAGAAAGGCATCTATACCGACCGTTAAGCTCAGCTCATTTAGACGGGAGGCATCATGGATTTCGCATAGCCGAGACCAGTCAGTCGATTGATAAGGACGTGTGTTTACCATCCATCACCTCCAAGCATTTAGAACCTCAACATTCCAGCAAGATCGTGAGATTGATGAGCGCAGTCGTTTTTATCACTTGACGCCTCTGTCAGTAAAGCAGCGACGCAGCAAAAGAATTAGGAGCAGCACTCAAGGAATCCTGCGTGGCCTGACGGCCAAGCCATTTGCCCCACCGATAGCTAACTGTAGATGAGACAATAGCTCTGCTCTACCTGCAGTTGGGTAACCATCGACAGTGCCGCCATCACCCAATTGGGTGACCCTAACCGTAGGACTTAAATTGTCTGATCGGTTTATAGACTGGAAGAGCCAACTGAGTACTGTCAGTTTCTAAGGACCAACTATGGGCCTGTCCTCAATACATCAAGCCTGCCAGTGGTGGCATCAGCGCATCAGTCTGGCGAGGGCGGTCCCTGAGCCATCGGTGGCTTATCAAACTTGGCAGCAACAGTTCATTCAAGATCGCTTGCGGCTCAGCCTTTGGATGGCCGCTATTTTTCTCTTTGCTCTGGCGGTTCTGAGTGTGGGGTTGATCATGCCTGCTCTGAGCCGCTCCGGA
>CAZLYS010000409.1:0-4991 GCA_964563415.1 uncultured Halomicronema sp. | reverse complement strand
TGGGGCTGAGCTGCAAAATCGGGGTACCCGCCGTGACGCGATCGCCCGCTGAGACGAATACCTGAGTAATCCGCCCCGCGACTTCTGGACGCAGCGTGACCCGCTCTTGCGCCTCTAGCGCTCCGACAAACTCAGACGCGGTTCTCACCGTTGCGGGCTGTACCGCCTGAGTCTCGACCGCCGTGGCCTGAGCTGCCGCCACTGCTGGGGGCTCATTGGGCTGAAATCGGCTCCAGATCAGCCATCCACCCGTGACACCTAAAGCGCCCGCGAGCAACCATAGCCACTTTTGGTGACGGATGCGGTTCCAGCGTAGGGAGGAAGCTTCCATAGGAGAGATCGCAGATTTAGATTCCATAGTTCGATTCGCTCAGAACAACAGTAGGCAACGGTCTACTCAGTCATCGAGGCAGCAGGCGTTTTTAACACGTACCCCACCCCCCGCACGGTTTGAATCAAGTCTTTGGCATCGCCCAGTTTTTGACGCAGCGATCGCACGTACACCTGCACGATATTGCTCTCATCCGTCAAGAGCGAGTCAGGCCAGACTTCATCGACAATTTGCTCGTGGGTCATCACCTGGCGGGGATAACTCATCAGATATTTCAGTAGATCAAACTCTTTGGCGGTTAGCTCAATGGCACGATCGCCGACATAGACTTCGCGAGATTGTGCATCCAACTGCAAGTCCCCGAACACTAGCAGCTCGTCTTTTTGCTCCCAACTCACTCGCCGCAACTTTGCTCTGACCCGTGCCAAAAATTCTTCCATCGCAAACGGAATCGGCAAATAATCGTTGGCACAAACATTGAGGCTCTCGACGCGATCGTCATGATTGTGACGACCCAGCAGCATAATCGGAATCGCGTTGAAGGCAGCAAACAATCGACGGCAGGGCGCTAAACCACCGCTATCCACATCTGGCAGCATCATGATGAGTAAATCAGGTCGTACCTGCTGCACTTGCATCGGTTCCGGAATCGCCTCTCTCATCTGACTGACTCGATAGCCTTGCTCAGACAAGCTTTTTTCTAAAGATGCCGCTAGCGTCGGGTGGATATTAATTAACAGCGTATGAGGTTGCATGGAACTCACTTAAAAAAGCAATAGCCTTGCATTACAAAATGTGATATTTCTCACCTTTTAAATCAGTTAATTCTGGATGCAATCAGTATTGATCAGAACTTTGTGAAGATGTCATTTCAAGGAACCAAAAACCAAGAACTAAAAATCAAGAATCAAAAACTTCAGCCTGACCAGATACAATTTCCCGAGCCAGAGTGCTTATTCTGTGAATGCGATCGCAGGCTAAAAACAAACAATTACCGATTATTGAATGGCGCATTTAATCGCAGTCCATAATCCTTGTGGGCTGCTATCCCCGTCATGTCGCTGGCCGTTGATAAAGAACGTGGGCGTACCATTAACGTCACTTTGAATACCGCTAGTAATATCTTGTTGAATGCGTGCAATATAGGTATGTTCGGCGACCTCCTGTTCAAAACGCTGAACGTCTAAATTCAATCGATTAGCAAATGCAAATAGGGCTCCATTCCCCTGCTCTAAAGGATGTTCAAACAGATAGTCGTGCATGGCCCAAAACTGACCTTGGGCACCGGCAGCCTCGGCGACTTCGGCAGCATACTGAGCAAAGGGATGTAAGGGGACAACGGGAAAATGGCGGAACACAAAGCGTAAAGACGCATGCAACTTTGGTTCGATGACTGCTAAGCGATCGCAAAAGTCCTGAATTGCTCCATGGGCCTGCTGGCAACGGGGACATTGATAATCGCCATATTTCACCACCGTCATGGTTGCGGTTTTACTGCCTCGGATATGGTCGCGATCGCTGACCGGAATTGCTAGCGGCATCTTGAGTCATCTCCTCTCAACCCGGTGGAGTTTCCCGGACCGTAGCACTGTCTTGCTAATCATCCGATGAGCCACAGTATATTGAACTTAAACTGATGTCTCTATTAGTCGGAGTGTGGGTTTTTGACTAGGTCAAATGACCGATTTCAATCCTGGATATCTGACCAGTTTCAATCCTGGATCTTTGATCTGATTGGGCGACTGTTCTACGTAAAATCAGTGGCGATACCAACTGATTCCCAGCGGTTGAGTTCTGCGGTGAGCTGCTCAATCTTTTGGCGAAACTTGCGGTAAGCATATTTGCCCAAGACCAGTCTCAGGGGAGGATCTTCTGCTTCAACCATCTGGATAATGGCCTTGGCAGCCTTAACTGGATCACCAGGTTGCTGACCTTCAATTTGATTGAGAAAATTGAGAAACTTCCCGACGGTAGGCTCGTATGCAGACAGGGGTGTGGGCACTCGTTCAAGCGAGCGACCGATAAAGTCTGTGCGGAAAGGGCCAGGTTCCACGATGGTTACTTTGATCCCAAACGGCTCAACTTCACCACGCAAGGCTTCGGAGACACCTTCGAGGGCAAATTTGGCCCCGCCATAAACTGAAAAGCCGAGTTCGTTAGTGAATCCGGCAATTGCAGACATGTTAATGATGTGTCCGCTGCCCTGCTGTCTCATGATCGGTAAAACCGCTCGCATGACATGCATGGCACCAAACAAATTGGTTTCAAAGTTACGCCGAAGCTGTTCATCGCTGACTTCTTCCAGTGCTCCAATGAGACCACAGCCCGCATTGTTGACCAGTACATCAATCCGACCAAAGGTCGCTTGTGCCTGCTCTAGGGCAGACAGCACCTGTTGCGAATTAGTGACATCGAGTGCGATCGCGCGGGCCGTCTCAGGATAGTGATCAACCAGCGCCTTTAACTGTTCAGGCTTGCGGGCAGTGGCAATCAATCGATCACCGTGTGCCAAAACCGCCTCTGCCAGAGCTCGACCAAAGCCGCTGGAACTGCCTGTGATTAGCCAGACTTTGAGGTTGTGTGTCATTTTTATAAATCCTATTGAGACATTTCTTGCCGTAATCTCTGTGCTGATCGAGAAAAATCGTAGGTGGGATAAACCTCGGTTCGATAAGCGCTCCAGGCGGTTCGCTCAATAGCAACATTGACCGAACGCAACATGTTTGGCGGTACAGCCAGGGTTACGATATGCCCTAATCCCATCGCCACATACCACGAAACAACACTCACACCTTCCGGTGGAAATTCTCGCCAATAGCCAGACTGCTTCAGTTCGGCCAAAATCTCATCGACGGTTTTCGATTGGTCATGCTTAAGGAAAATAGTTAATAGGATTGCACCGTCAGGGACACCTGTATCAGGATTGATATTGATAGTTGTCAACGTGCCGGAAGAAGCTTGAGCGATAATCGTTTCAACCCCTGATTGTGAGGTGTTACTCATGTCATCAACAACAGCGATCGACGTAGATGATAACCGAGTGAAATCAGCATTAATAGGCGTTGCTAATAGTCCGATGCCGAGACTGATTACGAGAAGAATAGCTAGAACAAGCCAAAGATTTTTTCTCATGAATTCAGCCAACTAAACAGCACAAAATCTGATACCTTTGAACCCGCATCAAGATGTCATGAAATGCTCCAGCCACTATCGACGCTGTAGTTGGCACCGTTCACGAATGAAGCTTTATCAGAAGCGAGAAACTGTACTACTGCCGCTTGCTCCTCTGGCTGTGAAATTCGACCCATCGGATGAAAGTTGGTGAAATATTGACGCCCTTCAGAGTTTTCCTCTATTGGGCCAGCCGCTCGAACAAACATCTCGGTTTCTACCCCACCGGGGCTAATGGCATTTATCCGGATGCCTTGTTTGGCATATTCCAGAGCGGCAGCCTTCGTTAATCCTACAACTGCATGCTTAGCGGCTGTATAGAGGGACATTCCAGCCATCCCAATCTGACTAAAAATTGAAGCTGTGTTGATAATCGAACCACCGCCAGATTGCAGCATGGCCGGAATCTGGTACTTCATCCCATAGAAAACACCTCCAACATTCACATCAAACATCTCTCGGTAGTCCTGTGCTTTCAGATCCGCTAGAGGCTGCCCCATAGTCCCTTCCGTACCCGCATTATTAAAGGCCGTATCTAAGCGGCCATAGGCTTGCATCGTTTTTCCAACAAGTCGCTGAATCTGAGCTTCATCTGTGACATCAGTTTGAATAAAAAGGCCTTCGCCACCCTCAGCTTGAATGGCTTTGATAATCTGATTACCCTCTGCCTCTCGACGAGCCGCAAGAGCCACTCGATATCCTTCTTTGGCAAAGCCAAAGGCTGTAGCCTTGCCAATTCCGCTAGTTGCTCCAATAATAAGGGCAACTTTTCTTATGTTTTTATGTGCCATCGTGAAACCTCTTCAAATAGCAAACCAACAAACCATATTAATTCGCACAAACAAAATAAATTCGACTTATTTCATGCAAGTAATTAACAAAATCAAATTCTCAGGACCGCTGAAGATTGGTTCATTTTTATATCTCCCAGAGCTATATTAAAAATATCTCTCGCCATATTATTCAGGCTAGTCAAAAACTGAAATCAAAATCTGGACGATCCAAACCATTCAAAAGACGAATCCAAAACACTATTTAAATGGATATAAACAAGAGATTTTTCGCTTTGCAGTCTCATGAAAAATCTCCAATTAAAATTGATGATTGGCGCAAATAATTTCAAGGAAATGGTATTCTAGAGTCATAGCATTTGTTTTTTCACTTAACGAATTCCATTATATTGAGCTCAACTTATTTGCCAATTAGCCAGATATCCAATACTTTTCCTGATTGAATGGAAAACTTCGCTGGCTATTATTTGACTGATTTTTCTCTATATCATTTGGCTAGAATATGTTTGTTTTAGTCAGCAATAAAAGTGGGATTTTCCCTGTTCCACCCTTCTCACGCTCTGCAAACTCACCAGTTACACAACCAGCAGCAGGGTTTGGAACCTCAGTTTCCTATTGAGCAATCGCCTAGCTGAATACCCCCACATTGCGAAGTGCGCTTTCATCAAGTACATTTCTCAAGCTGGCAAAGGTGGATA
>CAZLYS010000408.1:0-4993 GCA_964563415.1 uncultured Halomicronema sp. | reverse complement strand
AGGCTTTACACCCCTTTCTCTTTTCTTATGTCAGTGCCATTGATCTATAGATCCCTCCTGAGAGGATTAGGTGGAAAATTTTCCGTCTATAATCCGGTTTTGGCTACTACTCCTAGCAAGATCCTCCCATATATTATTCTTAATTTATTTCCATCAACCTCTTAGTACTTCAATTATTGAATAGATTCATGTGGCAAGATGAGTATATTCACTCATCTATGCTTTCTATAATGTATTTAAGGCTTGATCAGAGTGTTTACTTCTATATTTATAAATTTGCTGTTACCAGTCATTGACTGGACAAAATAATTTCTCTAAACGCCTCGACCTAAGGGCATTCTTGTAGCTTGTTCCGAACCATTACCTCCAGTAATGAGAGTCGACTGTTCTCGAACTTACCAGTCGTCTTGAACGCCAAGTGGAAAAAGCCTATAAGAAGCCAGCTAACAAACTTATTAGACGGACAGTTTCCGCCTATCTCCCCCATTTGGATGGATCGCAAGAAAGTTTCTGCATATCATTCCCAATGCAGTAGATCACAAGAAAGTTTCCGCATATTATCCCGATCTGGGTAGATCGCAAGAAACTTCCCACATGTTTTCAGGTATAGGGTCGTTGCTCACTGCACGTCAAACTTGGAGGGAATGCGATCGCGTGAGTTGCCATTAAGGGCTAAGCCACCATGAAACTTTACAGTCCCCAACCCTGGTATTCCATCAACCTGGAAACTGTTCTCGACGACCTGCAAACAACCCCCCATGGACTCACAAAAACAGAAGCCAAACACCGATTGGAGCAAGTCGGTGCCAATCGTATCCCCCGCCCACCTCGCCTGAGTCGTTGGCAGATCCTACTGCGACAGTTTCGCAGTCCGCTGATTTACATTTTGGGATTGGCAGCCCTGGTATCCACCCTTATCGGTGACGTGAAAGATGCCGGATTTATCATTGGCGTTTTAGGCATTAATGCCGTCATTGGTGGGTATCAGGAATGGCAAGCCGAGCAGAGTAGTCGCGCGTTGCAACAACTCTTGCAGATTCGCGCGACGGTGATGCGCGATGGCGAAGTTTGCGAAATTGATGCCGAAGCCGTTGTCCCTGGCGATGAGGTTTGGTTAGAGTCTGGGAACCGAGTACCGGCTGATTTACGCCTGATTCAGACCCATAACCTGGAAGTGGACGAATCCCTGCTGACTGGAGAATCCCTCACGATTCTCAAACAGGCAAAGTGGATGGGCGAGCCTTCTACGCCTCTGGCTGAGCGTCTGAATATGATCTATGCGGGCTCTATGGTGGTGCGAGGTCGCGGTCGCGGCGTGGTCGTGGCGACTGGAGCCGCCACAGCGGTCGGGCAATTGGCCTTAGACATGATGGCTACTGATGAAGGGAAGCCCCCGCTATTGGAGCGCATGGAACGCTTTAGCCGCGTGATTGCGTTGACGGTGGTCGTGGCCGCGGTTGGGGTTGCCTTACTGGGCATTTTTAAACACGGCTATGGCGTGGTTGAGATGTTTATGTTTGGCGTGGCGCTGGCGGTTTCAGCGATTCCCGAAGGATTGCCCGTTGCCTTGACAGTAGCTCTGGCCGTCGCCACCCATCGGATGGCTCAACGCGGAGTGATTGTGCGCCAGTTGCCTGCGGTTGAAGGGTTAGGCAGCTGCACCTTAATCGCCAGTGATAAAACCGGCACCTTAACCTGTAATGAACTGACGGTGCGCCAGATTTATCTGCCCAATGGCGATGCTTTTGAGGTAACTGGCGAGGGCTTTGCTCCATCTGGACATATCTTATTTCAGGGACAAATCATTGCACCGGATCGCTTACCGTTAGATCGCATGGCGCGGGCATCGGTTCTGTGTAATGAAGCCGATTTACACCATCGTGAGGGGCGCTGGGTGTGGCGGGGTGATCCTACGGATATTGCCCTACTGGCGATGGCCCACAAGCTCGGTTGGAACCGTGAGGTCACCTTAAACCTGTATCCCCAAGTCAATGAGATTCCTTTTGAGCCAGAACACAAATTTGCCGCCACCTATCATGCTATTGAGGGCCAGGTGCATGTGTTGGTGAAAGGCGCACCTGAACGGGTGCTAAAAATGTGCGCTGAGCAACCGGGGTTGCCCTCTCCCGAGGCGATCGCTCAACATCTGGCGGAGCAGGGGTATCGGGTACTGGCCCTGGCCGAAGGCATGGCCTCTGGGGATCTCGATCCCACCCAAGTGCCCCCCGAACCGACCCACCTGTCGCTGCTCGGATTTGTCGGGATGATCGATCCCCTGAGGCCCGGGGTGAAAGGCGCGATCGCTGCTTGCCATGCGGCTGGCATTGCCGTGTGGATGGTCACTGGCGATCATCCAGCAACGGCGCTGGCGATCGCCCAGGAGCTAGGGCTGGCAAAGCAGGCAAATCAAGGGGTGACTGGCTGGGAACTGGAAGGGCGATCGCCTGAGGATATTCAGTATCTGACGCAAACAACCTGTGTCTTTGCCCGCATTGCCCCCCACCAAAAACTCCAACTGGTGAACGCCGCCAGAGCATCTGGCCATTTTGTTGCGGTTACGGGGGATGGGGTGAATGATGCCCCCGCCCTGCGAGTTGCCAACATTGGCGTAGCGATGGGCAAAGCTGGCACCGACGTGGCCCGTGAAGCCGCCGACATGGTCCTCAGCGATGACAACTTTGCCACCATTGTGGCTGGCATCGAGGAAGGGCGGATTGCCTACGACAACATCCGCAAGGTGATTTACCTCCTGGTGTCAACTGGGGCTGCTGAGATTGTGTTGATTGGCCTCGCGGTTGCGACCGGATTGCCCCTGCCCCTGCTCCCAGTGCAACTGCTGTGGCTCAACTTGGTGACCAATGGCATTCAGGATGTGGCCTTAGCCTTTGAACCCGGTGAGGGCGATGCCCTGCGGCGGCGACCGCGATCGCCCCGCGAACCGATCTTCAATCGCCTGATGATCGAGCGCACGCTGATGGGAGCGGTTGCGATGGGTATGGTTAGTTTTGGCGCTTTTGACTGGATGTTAAAGGCAGGATGGAGCGAATTTTCGGCCCGCAATGCCCTGTTGTTGTTAATGGTGTTATTTGAAGTGATTCACCTGGGTAATTGCCGCTCCGAAAGCAGATCGGTGTTTCAGTTATCTCCCCTGCGCAGTCCGATTCTTTTAATGGGGACTGCGGTGGCTTTTGTGATTCATGTGGTGATGATGTACCTACCAATTGGAAACATCCTACTGTCAACTGAACCCGTGAGTTTGCCTACTTGGGGCGTGCTTTTGAGCCTCAGTTTGACGGTGTTAGTGCCCATTGAAATTCATAAGTTTAGCCAACTACAAGCTTTTAGAAAGAGAGGTAGAAAGCATAGTTCTAGTGCGGTCAATGGGAAGAAACCATAGGGTTTACTTATTTGGCAACTTTAAGAGCCATTGGTACAAATCGCATGCCATTTACAGTTCTTTCCTTATCCTGTTGTGTGAACCCAAAGGATCGGTATGCAGAAACTGCATTAGGTGAAGAGTTCACCGTTATTTCAGTGAGCTCTGGATTGCTGGAAATACATTTCTGTACAGCTCTATTCAATAGTTCTCTACCGACCCCTTGGCGCTGATGTTCTGTTGTGATGAAAAAGAGCGAAATGTGACTATAATCTCTGGTTTCGATGATTCCAATGATTTCGTCGTGTGACTCTGCAACGTGTACAAGGTGGTCGCCGTTGGTTCGATTAGCCAGGATGGAAGGGTCAATGTATTTCATGAATTCTGTGACGCCTTTGTCACTATAAAGTGGGGCTACGAATTGATGGAAGACCCTGGAAATCAAATCGATTACTTGGGTTTCCTCTCCAGACTGCATGAGACGGTATTTTACTGAATGGCCCATTGAGCCTTGCTCTAATTCCTTTCTGGTATCTCTCGCGTCGCGATCGATGGCTCGGCAATCTCTAACGAATGCAGGCGACACCCTAATCCATAGACTGTTTCAATAAGGTTTAATGAGCCCCACAGTCAAGTGGCTGGGCTTCATTAAACATGAAACCGATCGCTGATGAAGCAGAGTCGAGATCAGCGATGTGGCTTGTCAGGTAAAAGTGAGGGTTGAGCGCAGTTGTTTTTCCACCGCTTTCTTAAGCGGCTTTCGCCAACTGGCCGATGTAAATGCCTAAGTCTTGAGCCGTTTGCACCCATGGGTTATCAGGTTTGACTGGGCTAGGGCAAAGATGATCTCGGTGGCGGTTTCTGATTAACGGCATCACGGTATCGAGGGGTTTGCTAGCTACCTGTCCTTGTGACCAAATGACCAATTGCTGATAGGTGTGCGCCGCAATGAGATCGACAGCCTTCTTGCCAAAGGCTGTTGCGATCAATCGGTCAAAGGAGGAGGGGGGACTACTGCGTTGGATATGCCCTAACGTTGTGGCACGAGTTTCCAGCTTCTCTAAGTGGCAGAATTCCGGCTGCCCACTCTGGCAAAGTCGAGCGCCGTACCGCTGAATTTGCTCCGCCAGCAAATCACCGATATATTTTTCTTTCTCTCCATCTTGATTACGCACCCCTTCGGCAATGACCACCAGGGCAAACTGGCGATCGCTCTGTCGGAGTTTTGCAATGTGTTGGCAAATACCCGTCAACACCCCATCGTTCAGACTTGGGGTCAGTTCTGGAATCAAAATCACATCAGCGCCACCCGCAATCCCCGCCTGTAAAGCGAGATGTCCAGCATCCCGCCCCATCACCTGCACAACAATAATCCGACTATGACTGGCGGCTGTGAACGTCAGATCATAGAGCGCACGGGTCACCGTATCGACAGCGGTATCAAAGCCTAAGCAGCGCTCGGTGTAAGGCACATCATTATCGATGGTTTTGGGAATGGCAATCCAGTTCCAATCGCCTTGCTGAGCGAGCTGATCGATAATATCGAGGCTGCCATCCCCGCCCAGAGCAATAAGTGCATCTAAGTTAAGTTGTCGATAACCATCGAGAATTTCTTGA
>CAZLYS010000407.1:0-5004 GCA_964563415.1 uncultured Halomicronema sp. | reverse complement strand
TAGTAGTGGCAGTACCCGTGGCACTGTTAGCGCTGATCGCTGAAGTGAGTTTGAGCGGATTGCAGCGATCGCTCCAGCCCCCAGCCCTGTCACAATAATTGCTTTGATAGATTCTGACGTCAGCATTGTTCGGGTGAATTATGCAGAGAAGCAGACTACAGAAATTAGTTTGGGGAGTCGCCATCCTGCTTAATTTCCTTCTGGTTGGCGAAGGTTTGATTACCCGGTTGACCGGCTATTTCATCCCCAATTCGGGTATGACTAGCAGCATTTTGGGATTCACCCTCTTAACAATCTTAATAAGTCTGTTGCTGACTCTTTCATCCTTGAAGCGTCGGCCCAGACATCTCAATCCGAGACGATACTGGTTGCTGGGCTCGCAGATAATATTCGCGCTGCTTTATGGTTGTGTTGCGCTGTTTTACTGGTTATTTTCAGTGTTTAGTAGTCTTTCTGTAGTGGTAGAAACTGCAACTTATGTCGCTCCTAGTGGTAACACAGCCGTCGTGTTTAAAGAGGTAGGGACTTCAACAGATACCAGTTTTATTTATGCGTATGAAAAACGCGGCATCTTTCAGAAATTGGCGTTGATTCAAGCTAAGGGTACAGATGGGCGTGCGCCGCTGTTCTTGGAATGGGGCCAAGACAACAACGATGAGATCTTAGAACGTTTTTTCGAACCTAATCAGCTAGATGTTGTGTGGAATGATAGTGAAACTTCTTTACAGTGGAGCTTAAAGCTAACGTCTGAAACGACTTATTGTGGAACGGTTGACTTTGAATCATGCAGTCAGTATTCCGAGTAGGGCTTACGTTGCATCATAAGTCCAACCTGACTTTCAGATTCCTTATTCAAGTTCACAGGCTGAGCGAACTGCGGATGTTAAAAGGAATGGGAATAGCATTTCTCGACTTGTTCTTATCTTCTCGCCAATCGGGGCAGGGGTTTCCTGCTTGCCAGCCATAAGGGTGGATGGCGCAAATGAGTGGTGTACGCGTTGACTTTTGAGTGCCGTAGGCGTGGCCGTGGTAATTGGCACAACCCACACAAGCCGCTGGTCGGGAAGTTGACATTTCGGCAAAACCGATTTGCGATCGCAAAATTTGTCGTTTTCGTTGCCCTCGATGCCAACGCTGATATGCCCGTTGACGACACCGATAATTGGCTCTAAAAAAGACATCTCCTAACTCAGCCATGGTCGATCCCCCATTTGCTGCTTATCTTTAAGCTAGCCCTAGAATGGGCAGATCTGTTGAGGAAATTGTGCTGATCCCTCGCTTGTAGTGGGAACAGCAACGATTAGCAATACTTCGCAATATTTTTAGGGCTAGCCCAGTGTCTCACCCGGATCCAAACGGTTACCATTGGCAAAATCCCAACCGGATTGCGCTTTCTTGCCGCTGGGCTTAACGGTGTATAGCAACAGCAGCCCATCACCGGTTTGGATAATCGGCCCGAAATTTTTCACGATCGCTAACACAGTGCCTGGGGTGCTATCGGTGGGTAAAGGAGTAAGCTGCGATCGCAACGGCTGAAATATCTCGGGTAGTTGTGCCCAGTCGCTGTCTCCTAAAGGAATCGTCGCTTCCACCTTCAAATCCTTTTCGCGAAACTGGGTGACACAGTTAGGATAAAAGCCTCGAACCTGATTGTGCAGGGCGATCGCGGATTTATGCCAATCCAGCTGATAGTCCTCTTTTTTGATCAGCGGGGCGTAGGTCGCCGCATCCTCGTTTTGGGGTTGGGGTTTGAGGGTGCCGGCATCCAGTTGTTTGAGCGTTGCAGGCAATAGGTCAGCGCTGATGAGGGCCAGATCTTTTGCCAGGTCGAGGGCATTATCCAACAATCCAATCGGGCGTTTGCCTTCCAGCAATTTGGGGCCAGTGTCCATCCCGGCATCCATCTGCATGGTATCGATGCCGGTTTCAGTTTCCCCGTGATAGAGGCACCACTGAATTGGGGCCGCGCCACGATATTGGGGCAGCAGGGAGCCATGGGCATTCACACATCCGAGTCGCGGCATTTCGAGAATTTGGGTCGACAAAATTTGACCATAGGCCACGACGACGAAGGCATCCGCATTCAGCGCCGCTAATTTTTCCAGGGTTTCGGTATCTTTTTTAATGCGCTTGGGTTGCCAGACAGGGATGTCGGTGGCGATCGCGACCTGCTTTATGGGGGATGGCATGACCTGTTTACCGCGTCCGCGCCGCTTGTCGGGCTGAGTCACCACGGCAGCCACTTCAAAGTCAGGATGGGCAATCAGAGCTTCCAAACTGGGTACGGCGAATTGAGGGGTCCCAAAAAAGACGATGCGCATAGGAAGGGTGTGAGGGTGGAAAGGGGGAATTGTTTAAACCAGATCAGTGGTGCAGGGGCAAGGCATGCTTGGTATAACGTTGCGATCTTCACTTATGAGTTACTTCGAGCCTGCCTCGCCCGTACGGGATGTTCCAGGATTCGAGCATGCCTCGTCCTTAAAGGATGTTGCAAGATTCGAGGATACCTGAAAACGCTGTTGGGTTAAGGCACGATCGCGATAGTGATGCGGCGACTGAGTTGCACACCACCGGTACTGCCAATGGTGCTATTGCCATAACCGACGGGCACCCAATGGATGGTTTCATCCCCAAGGCTCTGGGCGAGGTATTGCTGAACCGCGATCGCCTGCTGGTAAGACAGGTCAGTCGGGGTAGCGCCCTCGGTCTCAAGGTCGGTGTAACTGCCGACGACCACTGTGGAGTTAGGGTAACGAGCGACATCGGGCAAGATGTTGTTGAGCAAGGGCTGGGCATTGACCTGTAAGGTCGCTTGCCCCGGCACAAAGAGCACATCACTCGGTAATGTCACCCGGTAGGCATTGACTTGAAATAAGGGATCGGTAGGCTCGCCCACAGTCGGCTGCAGCGCTGGGGCTGCCCCGTCTGATGAGGGTGGCGTGGCAGGCGTCGCAGTGGGCGGATTTAGGCGACTGGCCGCGTTGTCGATGCGCTCTTCTAGAGATATTGCCCCGTCCGGCAGCCCTAACTGGCGCTCCACAGCGGAGGTGCGATCGCGGAGGCTCTGCAGGGTACCGGTGATGGCTTCTAGCTCAACCGTGACTTGCTCCCGTTGCGCGTCGGTTAGGGTAATAGGGCGAGTTGCTTGGGGAGTGGTAGTTGGCGGCGCATTTTCAGGGGTGGAGATAGGCAGTGCTGTTGGTGCGAGTGTCGTGTCCCCCGCCCACCAGTCGGGTAGGCTCCCCACCTTTTGAAAGAATCGTGAGGTTTTACGCGCCACCACTTCTTGTAAGGGGGGCTCAGGATTATTTGCCGGGAAAAACTCTGCTACCAATACCCCAAACAGCCAAGCTCCGCCCACGCCCACGCCCAGTAAGCTCCATCGCAAAACCCAGGCTGAGAGCGATCGCACGCCCTGCCAACGACTCGGCTCGGGCGGCTCCAAAACGGTGGGCGCAGTGGGCGACGACAATTCTGGAGGTAGCGGCTCGATGGGTGTGACACCGGGTCGCGGTGGGGGACTGTTAAAGGGAGGCAGTTCAGTCATGGCAGCGACTCAAAGGGATTGCAGATACATCTACTGAACATCAGTTGAGCTAGCAAAGAGCGCAACAGCGCTGGTAATCAGGGCACTAGATACAGAGTAACGGCGATCGCTCCGGTTCATGCAGAGTAGCGAAGAGTCTTAGGAATTGCTCAAGGTGTTGTATCAGTTGATGGTGCGGCTGCAGCTTCGGTTGGATCTCGCCAAAACACGAGGTTGTCACTAATGGGCTGTAACTCGGTACCCGGATAGTAGAACTTGAGAATGCGTTCAGCACTCCAATTAAGGTCGCCCAGGTTGTACGCGCCAGTCTGACTCATGCCAACCCCGTGGCCAAAACCACCCCCAACAAAGCGGTAGCCTTGCAACTGCGGTTCGGCCGAGCCAGGTATCGTTTCATATAACCCAGCAGTGTAAAAAAGGAGACTGAGAGGCGCTTCGATCGCCCGAATGACTTCATCCTTTTGCAGCGTGACCACTCCGATATCAGTCGCGATTTGTAAGGTTTGCACACGACCAGAGGCAGCTCGCTCGGTCACCACTAACCTTTGGACTTCTGTAAAGTTGGCGAGAGGATGATTGCGGGCTTGTAGATAAGGTTTCAGATCTTGAGCGATGGTTTCTAGAGAGGCGTCTTCTTCCCAGCGAAAGGTCTCCCAAGTTTCTTCATTGAAGCCAGATTCTAAAGACAGAAAGGCTTTTAGATTATTTTCGTCGGTAAGGGGGCGCGTTGCTAAGTCCCAGCTACCCGAGATGGAGTCTACCACCGGTTGTAGGTAAGGGCGATCAGGGCCGTTCCATACATGGCTAAAAGCTGCCGTCACTCCGCCCGCATTCGAGGAGTAGAGGGCATCGACCAGTTCGTCGCCATAGGTGAGCACCAGCCCGCGAGTATTGGTAATGGCGCGATCGGTCTTGTCGGCGGCTCCGGTAATGCCCCAGTAAACCTGGCACTGAGTATCAGCACATAGCTCGTAGTTGTCTACCTCAAACCGGCGCAGGTTACGCAGTACATAGGTGCGAGCCAAAATTGCCTGGGCTTCAATCGTCGTCGCCGGGGCCGCCAACCCAATTTCGTAAGGCACGACACCTCGCAAATAGGTCTCAATGGGCACCTTATTCACTAATGTGTAGGTACCATAGGCGTTTGGCTGCAGGCGCAAGTTGCCGCCATACACCCGCACGGTGTCTTCGACATTGCCATATTTTTCAATTACGCGCACTCGCTGATTGCCTGTGGTGATGCTGAAAATGTCGCGGTTATAACGAAACCCATTGAAAATCGCCGCCGCTTGGGGTACGTCTCGCAGCACTTGGCTATCGATATAGACGTTTTCGTAGCCAGCGGCCTGCAAATCCTGGAGCAACAGTCGCCGCAGCAGGGGCGTATTGTAAACATCTCTTTTAGCCCACACCTGCCAGTCACCGGGCTGAGCAATATCGGTCTCAATGCCGCGATC
>CAZLYS010000406.1:0-5006 GCA_964563415.1 uncultured Halomicronema sp. | reverse complement strand
GTTATCAGTTACAATTCCTGGCTCAGCAGGCGGCTCCTCAGCTCCTTCAGGGGGCACGGTTTCCGCTTCGGGAACATCATCGGCAATATCGGCAGGCGTCTCATTAGCGGTCTGCTCTCCGCCGCCAAAGAGCATGGGCTGAAATCGGAAAAAGACTCCCGCCAAAAAGGCGATCGCCGCCGCCAATGCACCCCACTTCCAAATGCCACTCAAGCCGCCCTCGGCAATTTCCGATTCCTCTGTCGTGGGCTCCGAGGGCCGTGGCACGATTGCTCCAGTCTGAGGTGGTTGGGGTTCTGGAGAGGACGATGGCGATTCCAGTGGCAACGTAGGAGCATCCTCGGTAGAGGGGGTGCCTTCAATTTCAAAGGAGGGGGATGGTGGTGGCGGTGGCGGCATCTCCCCCGGAGTCGCTGGGGGCACAAACGCTAGTTCTTCGCTGCCCATTTCGGTGAGGTTTTCGGTGGGAGATAGATTGGCCAAGCCCTCGGCAGGCACGACCATCATGAACTTTTGCGTGGGGGGCACCACCATGACTGGATTTTGCACCGGACGGCAGTGGTGTTCACACAGCTCGGGCACGCGATCTCTCAGATAAGCGCCTAACTGCGATGCTGTTACGCAGCCGTGATACCTTAAGCCCTCTAGCAATGCCTTCGTAAAGAGCCCATGCCGCACATACAGGGTTTCGTGAGAGAACTGTTCTGGCTGACAAGATAAAAAGGTCGTAACACTATAGTCTTTGGCCAGAGTTAAGGTTTGGGCACCAATATCCCGATGGCCGACGGCCCCCTGACTGCGGTTCATATCCATCGCCAAGATGATTTGGTCAGTCTTGGCCTGGCTCAAAATATTAAAGATGTGAGACACGGCGATCGCTGTGTCCGGCAAGTTGGTGGGTTCTGAATCCAGCGTCATCCAATAGTCTTGACCGGCTTCGGTTAGGCCACAGCCGCTAAAAAAGATCCAGAGCAAGTCTCCTGGTTGCACGCGATCGCGACACAGGGTTTGCAACTGATGTTCAATCTCCTGTCGCAGCGGCATGTAGGCGTGGGGTTCAATCGCCGCCGACAAGTCAGTGAGCAACGTACAGTGATCAACCGGAATACCCACCTCGTCAACCAAGAAGTTGCGTAGTTCCACAGCGTCAGGCTGCGCATACATCAACGGCTGCAGCGCTTTGTATTGGTTAATTCCGATGAGGAGAGCCCATTGATTTGCCATGAATTGCCCTTCACCTTGACTCGTTACAAACAGTGATGCCGCCCCAGCAAACGCGATCGCCCCAGCGTGTAGACACACCTGTCTTTACCGGGCTCTACCTAAAAGATGAATCTGAGACGATGCCCATTCTAACGACGAGTCTGATTTTCGGAACTTTCGCCGACAAAGATTAAGACAAAAACATATTTTTGGCCCGATAGGATTGACGGCTTTTCTAACAGTCGCTAAATTTAAGGCGCTTTAAACTACGCTGCATCAAACTTTCACACAGTAATCGCAGCACTGGGAGGAACCGTGACCACAACATCTTGGCGTCATTCTCTAGGGTTCTGGAGTCGACAACTACTGACCCGGTGCCTGACTACTCGCTGGAGTTTATCGATCAAACTGGGGAGTATCACCGCGATCGCTTTAGCCACCGTGCTGAGCGCTCCCTTGGTGGCCCAAGCCTACACGTCGCGAGTCACGTTATTTGTCACCCGCAATCAAGACGATAGCTACGAAATATTCTTGCGCCAGTGTGAGGCGATCGCCCGTGCGGGTGTGCAACGCAGCTTTGACGCTGACAACCTTACCTCCGAAGTCATCCTCACGATTGTGGGCGAAAATCAAGGCCTTGCTCTGCCCATCATGGAAATTGCGGTCACCCGCAACGAGTGGGAATTTCGTCCCGATCCTCAGTATTGGGCACGCTATTACAACAATGCCTCGACCCTGCTGGATCTTTAAGGGCCATCACGGCTCCAACCTCAGGGGGTTTATCAAGAGCGTGAGTTCGATTCATCCTCAGCAATCGTGGTACTATTGAAAGGTTGTCAAATTTTTAGCAGTCATGGCGGTTCCCAAGAAGAAAACCTCAAAGGGTAAGCGGGATCAGCGCAAAGCGCATTGGAAGCGCACGGCAGCGCTGCAAGCTCAAAAAGCCCTTTCTCAGGGTAAGTCAGTTCTTACCGGTCGCTCCAAAGGCTTCGTCTATCCCACTGATGATGAGGACGAAGACGACGAAGAGTAAGGGACTTTTTATCTCAATGAGAATCAAAAGTAACATCCTCATCATTTTCAGGACTTTGCAGTTGCAGAGTCCTGAAAGTTTTTAAAGGTCGCAACTCAGAGTTTCCCACCAGAGGGTGAATGCCTGGTGTCCCAACCAACATCATTGGGTTGTGAACGATATCGTCATATGACCGTGACTAATTTGCCGGTAGGAACCATCCATGTTTGAGTATCAGATTGGTGACAGCTTGTCGGTCAATAACCCCACGTATGTTGATCGCGCCGCCGATACAGAGCTCTACAAAGCCTTACTGAACCGCTCTTTTTGCTACGTCCTCACCTCGCGTCAAATGGGGAAGTCTAGCTTGCGGGTACAAACCCGTCATCGCTTAGAGTCAGAAGGTCAAGGTCGCTGTGCTGTTATCGATATGACTCGCATCGGTAGCCGTCATCTAACGCATGAGCAATGGTACCAAGGCCTAGCGTTTGATATTGCCCGCAAATTGGGGCAACATCACCAGACAAATTTCACCCATTGGTGGCAGGCTTTGGGTGCGACTCCTCCCGTGCAAAAGCTGAGCCAGTTTATCGAAACCGTTCTGCTCGCCAATGATTCCCTAGAGCCACTCTTCATTTTTTTGGATGAAATTGATAGTGTCCGGGCACTCAGTTTTGAGGTCGATGATTTCTTTAGTTTCATTCGGTATTGTTACAACGAACGAGCTGAAAATCCGGTTTATCGGCGGTTGACCTGGGCGCTCTTTGGTGTGGCAACGCCCCGTGATCTGATTCCACACGTTCAAGAAACGCCCTTCAACCTTGGGCATTCCATTCACTTATCGGGGTTTACGCTCGCTGAGGCGGCCCCGCTGTCGGCTGGATTAGTCGGCATTGCCCAACAGCCGCAATTCCTTTTAGCAGAGATTTTGCAGTGGACGGGAGGGCAACCGTTTCTGACACAAAAAGTTTGTGGGCTGGTGCAGGAAGCCTATGGCGATCGCACAATTGCGGCTGGCACCGAAGCTCAAACGATCGCGAGTCTAATGCAATCGCGACTCATCCAAAATTGGGAAGCCCAGGATGATCCGGAGCATTTGCGCACAATTCGCGATCGCCTCACGGCTGATCCACAACGCTCAGGCCGCTTGCTCAGCCTTTATCAACGCCTACTCACCCAAGGTACGCTCAAAGCCGATGGCAGCACTGAACAAGCGGAACTGAAATTATCGGGCATTGCGATCGAACAGAGTGGCCAATTGCAAATCACCAACCCGATGTATGCGGCCGTCTTTAACCATTCATGGATACATCACTGTCTCTCGTATCAACGGCCCTACGCAGCAGCTTTTGATGCCTGGGTCGCCTCTGACTACCAAGATGAATCACGTCTGCTGATGGGACAAGCCTTGGTCGAAGCCCTAAATTGGGCCAGTGACAAAAGCCTCAGCGACCTCGACTATCGTTTTCTCTCAGCGAGTCAAGCATGGAGCGCCAAGACGTTATCCATGGAACTAGAGGCTCAAGAAAAGGTCAATCAAATGCTGGCAGATGCTCAACGCAAAGCCAAGCGAATTATCTGGTTTGGTTACATCAGCTTAGGTATGTGTTTGGTGCTTTCTCTGGTGGCCCTAATTATGGGCCTGAGGCGATGAATCAGCGGGACAAGTGTAAATTGATCACCGAGTGTAGAAATCAGAGTTCCTGGCGGACACGGTACTAGACGCACGGCGGCAGCTTGTTCCCAGCAAGCATTTTCTAGCGATGGATCCGAATGATTGCTGGATAAGCGTTTCAGCGACCTAAAGTAGCTAAAATCAAGGCCAGTCTGCGATCGCCCATACACGGCAAGAGAGCCCACCACAGCATTTCTCATCAAACTGTCATACCGGTTTCACCCAAGGTTTATCCCCGCTCGCAAAAGTAGGGGCATGCGGATGGCTCAGTGGTTCGGACCAGCCAACCGTTAGCGCCTGCTCCAACTCCATCGCCCCCAACTGAGGCCACCATGATTATCGTTATCCCTTTGGAATTCACCCAACGACTGATCAACTTAGCGCGATCGCATCAGCTTAACCTCCCCATCCCCTTGAGTAGTCCCTGCGCGGGTTACCTGTCGGAAGAAGAAATGGCCACAATTTTAGAAACACTGTCCCAATTGCGTCATGAAAGTTCGGTCACAACAACTTTGCTAGACGATCTGCAACACTATCAACAGCGACATAGTGCTGTTATTCCCTGCGAACAAATGTAGGTGACATGATGAATTTGACTAAATTTGATCTCAAGGTTGTCCCCGGCTATGAGGAATGGTTAGCCGCAAAAATCCGGCAGCTGAGCATCGAGGCCCTCAAGCAACAGACTCTAACCTGCAACGCTTGTGGTGAAATCGCCGGTACATACATCATTGAATACGATGGTCAAACCTTTCGCTTACCAGGGGAGGAAACATTGGCCTTCTTAGCGTTTGTCGTCGAGCCCGCTTAGTGCACGGTCAAACTCGAATTGGTAGATTGAGCCAGTACTAACGTTTCTCTCCCCCTTTCAGGGCTAAACCTGTAGAGGTTTCCCAGAAATCTCATGTCATATGGCTTCCAGCTTTTTGGGGAACCGATGGCAATACTCCGAAGGAGTGGCTCCGCCATCGCGATATGCCGTTGGCTCAAGGTCTGTCGATCACCTGTCGGGTAGGCTTCCAGCCTGCCACTCCCATCAGTCGGTGAGAAAATGACACCTGAACTCAGAGGGTGACAACCCACCTACAACTCTTGTTTCATAAGGGTTAGAGCGTC
>CAZLYS010000405.1:3386-5035 GCA_964563415.1 uncultured Halomicronema sp. | reverse complement strand
CGCATCCTGCATCAGGGCGCTGCCGTCAGGATGGGGGACACCACATTCATCAAAAATCTGACGGCTGCCGCTTTTAGTGCCCCAATAGAGCAGATCGGGATCAAGGGCCAGCAACGGAATTTCGAGCTTGAGGGCAAGGTCACGTTCTAGCGGCGTGGCGTTAAAACACACCATGTAGGCATGGTCAGGATCTAAGCGCTCACGTATTTTGGCTAATAGGCGCGGTCGTTCCAGTAGCTTTTGGGTGAGGGGCTTCTGCGAGGCGTCGTAGGTGGCAAACAAATCGAGGCGATCGCGTGCGTGGGAACTGGGAATGCCTGGCAGCAGCTCCAAGTAATAGTCCACAATGCTGGGATGTAACGGCTGTGAGGTGACGTAAATCAGCTTTGTGTGAGGATTACGCAACCGCGCTAGCGAAAACAGCAACCGCTCTTCGTAGTAATGCACTCCCGCAATTTTCTGCAGTTCTGACTGATCGAGGCTCAGAGACGGCACGATCAATACCTGGCAGTTACGGACATCAAACTCATCGGGCGATCGCCACAACGTTTTTAACCGAGTTTGCAACTGCTGAAAGGGCATATCAGAACGACTGGAGACGGTAAGCGTGTCACTCATCATACGATGTGGTTATTGGGGATGGTCGTGCCATGTCAGAGTATTGAGTCACACCAAGCATCAGGGTCAATTAGTCTGACCCGATTGCGGAGGCAAACTGAGTCACTTCACAGGGGCCAAAGCCGCAGCCAGTCACCCTCGCAACAATGCAAAAGGGCTTTTATCAACCGAACTGGTGCATTCCCCCCCGGCCTCCCCTTAAGCCTGGGAAAGCGTGAATCCGCATGACTCCCAACGTTGAGGCTGAGGACCGTAGCGAGATTCAACGGCATAATTCTTAATAGATTCACATTTTCTTCCTAGCGTCGGCATCATCCTTGAAGAATCGTTAGAAACGAGCCTGCCTGTACGAAATACTCTGTGGCGACTCAACTTGCACAAACCGCTAGTTGCCATTGCTGAACAGGCCCCAAAACAATGGCTAAACTAAGGGCAACCTGACTCAATACTGCCCCCATGACTGGATTTGAAACGACTACTTGTATACAGTAGAACTCATGATTCGCTGTAAAGAAGCAGCGGTGCGAGTATCGCCCCAGGTCTGGGAAGGTATTGAGTCGAGTATCTTAACTGTGCCAACCGATTGAAATTCGTGTTCAATTCTGTCCTTCGGTGATTTGGGGACGATCATCACCGACATCCCGTCAGGGCGAGGCATCTGGGAAATCACCCGCGACATCCCGTACGGGCAGTCCGGATCAGCCATCGCCAACATCCGGCAGGGGCGAGGCATTTTGTGAACAACGTATTGCTTCACCCAAACAAAACAACCAAAATGCCTCGCCCCTACGCAACGTATCGCGATCGTTAAAACCCAGCACAGATCGCCCCCGCGATCGATGAATGATTTAATCCATCGCCCCACCAACCCCACCAACCCCAAACCAATCGGGTCATCATCGGCAATCCCCAATCCGTTTTCATCCGAACACATATCTTTTTGGACTGCACGGCATTTAGGGCATCCTGAAACGACCCTGCATTCAGGATGCGCTGCTGTGCCCTACAACCCTCAAATTCACCACCGCCAA
>CAZLYS010000405.1:0-3376 GCA_964563415.1 uncultured Halomicronema sp. | reverse complement strand
CATTCGTCTGCGTCATTACGATTACACTACGCCTGGGTTCTATTTCGTGACGATATGCACCCATCAGCGGCAGCACCTGTTTGGGGAAATTCGCGACAGCAACATGGTGTTGAACGATGCCGGACAGTCGGTACAGGCGTATTGGCAACGGTTGACCCGGCATTTTGCCCACATCCGGTTGGATACATTCGTGGTGATGCCCAACCACGTCCACGGCATCATCGAAATCGTTGAATGGCCCGACCTATCTGATGCGGGCAATCCGGATCGGTCATCGCCGACATCCCGTAGGGGCGAGGCATTTTGTGAATCATGCCTCGGTGCATCCGAACGCAACAACCAAAATGCCTCGCCCCTGCGTTACGCACCGCGATCGCTGGGTGGTTCCCCAGATCGCCCTCATGGCACCCCACCTGGATCGATTGGTGCGATTGTCGGTAATTTCAAATCCGTTTCCACCCGACAAATCAACCGCATCCGTCGTGCGCGTGGCGTCCCGGTTTGGCAACGCAATTACCACGATCGCATCCTCCGCACTCCACAAGAACTGCACAACGTCCGCGCCTACATCCAGAACAATCCCCAAAGTTGGGAAAGCGATTCTGCTTTAAGCGAGCATCTGTAAACTGCCAGCCGATTAGCCCACCAGCGAGAGCGTGACTACCCAAAAGCCGACGAGGAAACCAGCAATGGTGGAATAGGTGACCGTGCCGCCACCGAGTTCATAGGCTTCAGGCATCATGGTGCTCGACAGCATCGCTAAAATAGCGCCCCCGGCTAACGCTTGTGCGGTGCCCAACACCCAGTCATTGGCAAACGTGCTCAAAAAATTGCCCAGCATCGCCGTCAGGCCGCTGAGTACCACCGCCCCGCCCCACAGCGTCAAAATGCGACGAGCGGTCGTCCCTGCCTGCTTCATGCCCACAGAGCTAGAGAGCGCCTCAGGAATGTTGGAGATAAACACCGCCATCAAAAAAGAGCTGCTGAGTTGGCCACTGCCGACACTAAAGCCAATCACCAACGCTTCGGGAATATTGTCCATCAGCGTCCCGACCAGAATTGCCAGGGGGGCCGAACTCTTCGCCAATTGCTGAATCTGCTGCTCTGATAGCGGAAAGTCCACTTCTACACTGTCGAGAACTTCCTGTCGCCACTGACCTTCAGACTTCTCACGGGCCTTAGCGGTCGACTGGGTCGTCTCCCGCAGTCGCCGGGCCAAGATGCGGCTGAGCCCACTGGCTAAGTGGGGCGATCGCGTTAGCATGCCATCAAAGTCTGACTTATCCAGCTCATAGAGCTTCATGGGGGTGCTGGCAACGACGCTAGCCGAGCGTTCTTCGCCCGTGAGGAGGGCCATCTCCCCAAACATTTCCCCGGCTCCGAGTTGGGCCATGAGCTGGGGGCCTTTGTAGATGTCGGCCTCACCAGACAGGATGATAAACATGGCATCACCAGGCGTCCCTTCTTCACAGAGGGTAGTACCAGGCTCCACCGTCAACGGTTTCAGCAGGGGAATAATCGCCTGCACTTCAGAGGGGGAGAGATTGTGGAGCATCTCGACATGGGCAATCTCGTCAAGAATTTCGGAGGTTTCTTCTTGCCGGTGATGGTAGAAAAACCGTCGAGAGGACGAAGGGTGACGGATAAAGCCACCGCGATCGTCGATGTAATTGATAATGAGGGTAAACAGGGTGCCGCCCAGCACAAAGCCCACTAATAAAGGCAAAAAACCCGCATTGTCATACACGGGTTTGGTAATGTCGAAGGCGATCGCCGCCAGCAGCGTCCCACTGCCAAAGGCCATGATGGCCGCCGTGACTACGCGGCCTGGCTTCCAGCAGATACCCAAAACAGCCCCAATCAGTAGGCTAGAGGCACCTAAGAGTCCCTGAAATAATGCGTCTAAGGGCATAGTCGGTAAAGTTCACAAGCCTACGATAAACCCGCAGCCCCCTATTTAGGCAATTTTTTTATTGGATTCAGGGTGTATTTTAGGGAATCTCGGTGGAAATCGGTAGGCCCGCTTCACGCCACCCCCGCATATCCCCTTCTAGAGGCAAGACTTGCTGAAAGCCTGCCTGCTCTAACATGATTTCGGCTATCCCCGCCCGGACACCGACTTCGCAATACACTACAACCTCATCGGCCAGAAATTCGGAGAGCGTGGCTAATTGATTGGGAATTTCTCGATAGGGGATATTGAGGGCACCGGGAATGTGGCCTGCGGCGTATTCTTGCCGCGATCTCACATCCAAAATTAAGGGGGCCGTCTCTGTGTTTAAGCGAGCCATCAGCGCCGGGGCAGAAATCGTCTCAGGGACAGACCAACCCACCTGGCCGATCACCAAAACTGCAACCAACACTAGGCCAGACAAGGCTCCTAGGAGTTGGCGATGAGATCCACGACGCAGGCGGCGCCAAGGTTGGAGAGGGAAAGGCGTCATACTGAGGATCAGACAACTTGTATACTGAGTCTCAGCTTAGACTGTCTTTATGAATGTAGTCTGAGTAAGTCTGACAGCATTTTTTGTTGGGTGAACGTCAGAATGATTCTGGCATTTAGAACTTCAGGGTGTGGTGTGCGCTTCACTAGCGGCAAAAATGCTGTATCACGGTTTCTTAATTGCTTGGGCACCCGTCCCCTACAGGTATGACTCCTTCTCCGCGTCAACGTCTCAGACCGCCCGGCTGGCGGCGTCACCGTCGTTCTAAAACTCGTCGAGACTCCGGGGGCGTCCCTTGGCTCTGGCTAGTGATTACGACCCTACTGTATTTGTCCATTGGGCTACTGTTAGCAGCTTTTCCGGTGCCCCCTTGGATTTGGTATCTCGCCCTGGGTGGCGTGCTGGTGCAGGCGATCGCCCTCGCGGGTCCCAAAGCCCTGAGTCGGTTTCGGTGGTGGACTGCCAACGCCTTGGCGCTGTTAGCTATTATTGGCACGGCTTTGGTGGCAATCGCCCTCGGCATCTCGATGGGCTTTGTCGGCACCGAAAACCTGGATGAGGTGGCCATGGAGAGTACGACTTTTGAGGTGCTGCGCGTCAGCTTGTTGGCAATTTTTGTTCCGTCGATTAGTGCGATCGTGGGGGCAGAGACGGGCGATCGGCTCCTCACAGTCTTACCCCGTTGGAAAACGACCCTGGTGCTAGCGATAACTTGTATGGCAGGGCTCGGGTTGGGAGCCGCGATTAGTCTCCTTGTCGTAGAGTGAGCCTATAGCGAATGGGGCCTTTGGCCGTCTGAGGATTCACCACCTGGCTCTTCTGGGTGATCTCTATCGTGCCCGCTGCGGCGAGTTGGATGCCGACGGCTCTGACCTGGGGCATCAGCGATCGCCAATCATCGGCACTCAGCACCCGCGCCACCTCTGACGGAC
>CAZLYS010000404.1:0-5051 GCA_964563415.1 uncultured Halomicronema sp. | reverse complement strand
ACTCCGGACATTGCATCGCAAATTCCCCTGATTCATCTTTCAATTATGCAACGCCCCAGAATGTTCTTTGTGTGTTAACTGAGTTGAGCGATCGCGCTCAGAACCGCTTCGGGTAACTGTGGCGCATAGCCTAATGCAAAAGCCTTTTGGCTATTCAGTGACACGTCTTTGGGTCTGGGGGTGAATAGCTCTACTGAAGATTGCAAACTCGGTTTGAAGCTCACCGTTGAGACGCCAAAGCTCTCGGCGATCAACACTCCTAATTCATAACGGTTAAGTCGCTTTGGACCGCCTAAATGCCATATGCCTGAAACACTTTGATCTAGAACTAGATGCAGCCCTTTGACAACATCGGTGACTGAGGCAGGCGTGCGAATTTCGTCGGTAAACAAGGTTTGTGAGGTCCCAGCGGCGATCGCACCTAACGTTCCCTGTACAAAACATTGAGCGGTGCTGATCGCCGCCCCCATCAAGAGTGGTAATCGGCAAATTGTGGCGGCTGGATATTGAGTAAAAACGGCTGCTTCTGCCATCGCCTTGTGTTTACCGTAGATATTAATTGGATGGGGGCGATCGCGCTCTCCATACGGTGGGTGGCCGCCATCAAACACCAAATCAGTCGATGTAAAAATAAACGGGATCTCGGCTTGAGCACAGCGCTTTGCAAGCTGCACGGTGCCAGCAAAGTTGATTTGATAACTCAGGTCGGGATTTTGTTGACATTGCCCCGCGTTAGAGAGCGCTGCTGTGTGAATCACTGCGTCTGGACGTGCTTGCTCCCAGCACGCTTGCATTGACTGCTCATCGGTTAAATCGAGCGACAGCATCTGGATGCCGGGATGAGCAACGGCCTGGGTATGATAAGTTCCCCACATCTGCCAGTCAGCCTGAAAATAACGACACAGATGACCGCCTAAAAACCCACTCGCTCCGGTGATCAATAGCGATCGCATCTCAATTTCCTGATGTCCCTGTCTTGAGAGGTAATACCGTCGTTTTCTAGCGCATTGTCTAATTTTGACGGATCAGGCTAAATTGAGCCATGAACCTGGCCCATGCAAAGGATTTGCCCTATGAATTCTGGTTCTCAGCCGAACAGCGACAAGGTCACCCCTGATAGTGAGCAGCCTGATGCCGTTGAAGAGCCGCAGCAACTGAATCAATTGGGCAGTCCTGACAGCAGCGACGTCCTACCCCCTGCTCATGAGATGTCTGATGACATGACATCAGACACTGCCGAAGCATCTCCTGAGTTCTCTCAGAATGGGCAATCGCCACTTGCTGACGAGCCAACATCCGTTACCAGAGCGGATGAAGCTAACACCTCTCTGACAACGACAACATCTAAAAGCCCGCCCGCAACGGTTGTGATTCTCGTGGGGGTCCTGTTCATCATCTTGGGCCTAGTCTTTAATCTGACTTGGCTCACGCTCATTGGTGCGCTACTGACATTAGTCCTGGCATGGGGGCTGATCTGGCCTTCACTCTCTTACTTTTTCGCAGACCTCTCTCCTCAGCAGCGATCGCTGATTGTGGCGATCCCCGCACTGGTGATTGGCCTATTTGGGCTAACCGAGGCTGTCGGCATCAATCAGGCGATTCGCACTTGGTCACTTACCCTACGGTGGGATATTTTGGGCTCGTTCGGCGATTTTTTGGGGGCGATCGGCCAAATCTTTGTCGCGATATTGGCACTGTTTGTGGCCTGGCGACAGTACATCATTTCACGCGATCTGACCCAACAGCAAAACCGAATTACGCAGCAGCAAACCATTGATGCCTACTTTCAAGGCATCTCAGAGTTAGTGCTGGATGACGAAGGTCTACTCGAAGACTGGCCCCAAGAACGCATCATTGCCGAAGCCCGAACTGCAGCCATTCTTGGCAGTATTGATGCCCCTGGCAAAGCAAAAATCATTCGGTTTTTATCGCGATCACGACTCCTCACTCCCCTCAAACGCGATGAGCACTTGGGACGTCCGATTCTCGACGGCAAGGGTGGTTACGCTGAAGACCGCGATCGGGGTGTCCGAGTCATTAACTTAGGAGCGATCTTGGCGAATGCCAACCTCGCGGGCAGTGACCTTCGATGGACAGATCTCAGCGATGTCAACTTGATTCGCGCTGATTTACACCGCTGTGACTTGGTCAGGGCGAATTTTGCCCGCACGATTCTTTATCAAGCCAGTTTGGTTGAAGCCGATCTCATGGGGGTAACCTTCTTTTATGGCTCAGTCGAGTCAGCATCTCCTCGCAGTCGCATTGAGCCACCTGATTTCAGTACTGGTAAATACACTGGGGCGGTAATTGAGGACGTTGACTTCTCTAGGGCCAAACGAATGTCAGAGGCGCAACGCCAATATTGCTGTCGTTGGGGAGGAGAAACTACGCGGGGCACGATTCCTGGGGGCTGTGAGGACATTCCTAATTGTCTGGGCCGATAGAAATCTGCGGATTTCTCTGTAAGGTGACCGTAAAGAATCTATAGAGCACTCTCAGGCTTGTCGTTGTTCTCGCTAGGCTTGGAAAAATTAGCCATCTTTATAAAGTATCTCTGAGTCACGTCACCATTAACAAACTCATCATTGGCCGACGATAGTTGATCAATCGTTAACCGCGCTTACTCCCCATGCCTAAGACTAAAGTTAAGAAAAAAAACAAAAAAAACGATAAGGCAACAGAGGTTACTCAACCACAACTTTCTAAAAAAGAACTGCGGAAAATTGCTAGGGAAAAAGCTAAAGATCGTCAACAAGTAATTTCGAAGCTTGTGCCAATTCTCCTCGCCAGTATAGCGATAGGTGCAGCTCTTAGCTTCGTTGCAGAACCTAAGCTTGGGGTTGCCGGTGGGGCGGCAATTGCCTGCCTAGCGCTTTCATATTGCTTTCCTCGTTACGCTATTTACGGTTTTATCTTTTTCTTACCTTTAAGTGGCACAGTCACTTATGCGCTGGGTGGCAGTTCAATTCTTACACTAGCCAAGGATGCCATCTTCTTTCCAGCATTGTTGAGAGTAATTTTGTTCTGCAAAAAATATAATCAACCCCTAGTTTATCCGCCTGCCCTCAGAATCCCTTTGATTATTTTCATGACTTATACAGGAGCTGTTTTACTGTTTGTCAATGGTGCTCAACAGCTATCAGCAAGTGGAGAGCAGCCAATTCCATTGGGGATTTTAGGTTTGAAGGCTCTGGTGGGTTATCTCTTATTAATTACTTGCATTCATTATCTAATTAGAACTAAAAAGGATCTTTATTTCTTATTACGAACGCAAGCCGTTCTGATCATTGTTTGCTGCGGTTTAGGCTTCATGCAATATATGATGCTAAAAACCGGTATTTGCCCTCCTACCGAAGGAAGCGGCGATGACTTATTCAAAGCTTCTCTGGAAACTAGATGCCTAGTCGGCGGTGCTCTTTTATATTCCCCCCAGTTCGGTGTCATTCGTTTGCCAGGAACGTTTGTTGCTCCCTGGCAATGGGGATGGTTTTTAATTTCCAGCACTTTTTTTGCTTTCGGTACGGCTTTTAATGATAAGTCAATTATCTGGCGTGGTGTTGGCATTTTGGCAATGGTAATGGTTGGTGTGATGGCCGTTTTGTCTGGCCAGCGGATTGCACTTGCCTTAGTACCAGTTTCAGTAGTACTGCTAATGTTGTTGACTGGTCAGCTACTACAACCCAAGAGATTTATCCCTATTGCAGTCGGCTTGGCTGGGATTCTGATCTTCTTAGCCCACAAGTATCCCGATGTTCTGTCTGGTAGTATCGATAGCCTCGTTGGCCGTTGGAATGCTGCACCCCCCACGCAATTCATCACCCACCAACTAGAGTGGGCAATGAATGAACAACAAGGATTCCTTGGTCGAGGTCTTGGCAGGGCAACGAATGCGGCTCGTATTTTTGGCAAAACAGCGTTGGTAGAGACTTACCATTCTAAAGTACTTTATGAAATCGCCCCTTTGGGGCTGATTTTGCTTTTATCGCTGTTTACAGTCTTAATGATTACAACCTTTAAGTCATACCGTTCTATTAAAGATCCAAACCTGCGGGGGTATGGTGCATCAATGTTCACCTTTGTCCTCTTCATCAGTTACTTCCCCTATTACTATCCACTTGATGTGGACCCAGTAAATGTTTACTACTGGTTAGCAGCAGGGATTGCCCTTAAACTCCCTGACATTGACCGGCAAGAGCGTGCAAAAAATAGTTCAGATGGGAATAATACTCAAAAGCTCTCGAAGAAAGAACTGAGACAACTTATGAAGTCTCAGCAAGAGATCGAGTTCAGGTAATTAAGTTCTATATTTCCGATATTATGCTTGTTTTTATCATCCCGCTCAAAAGTGCCAAGGTTTCTGCAGATTGGGAAAAGACTTCAGCCTTGTTTGAACGCTGCCTCAAGTCAACTTGTAATCAATCTTCTAGGAAGTTTAAAACTATTGTTGTCTGTAATGAAAAGCCAGCTATTGAGTTCCATGATGACAATATTGTTTACGTGCAAGTGAACTTTCTACCTCCTGACAAAGAGTCTAGTGAGATCGCAAGAGGTTTGACTGACAAAGGCAGAAAAGTGCTGAAGGGTATCTTGGCTGCTCAAGACTTTTCACCATCGCACGTAATGACGGTAGATGCAGACGACTGCGTCAGTAATCGTTTAGCCGAATTTGTGAGTAGATATCCTGATAGTAATGGGTGGTACTTTAGTCGCGGTTGGAAATATCGGGAAAACGATTCACATATTTACATTAAGAGTTGGAACTTTTATACGTTGTCTGGCACATCAAATATTGTCCATACAAAGCATCTTAATCTTCCAGAAAATCCTGAATACAATCGAGGATATGGTTATTATAAATTCTATATCGACCATCAGAGAGTGAAGCAAGCAATGGAGGATCTTAATGCCCCGATGGGGTCGCTACCTTTTCCTGGCTCAGTTTATGTGCTCTCTACAGGAGATAATATGTCTGGCAATGAAGATAAATTGTCTTTCAATTTTATTAATCGAAGAAAGATTTCACAGAAACTGAGAAAAGAATTCTCCTTAAC
>CAZLYS010000403.1:0-5055 GCA_964563415.1 uncultured Halomicronema sp. | reverse complement strand
GCTATCCCCTTGAATATTAACGTCCCCCAACCGATTGCTCATCCGCTGGGATGATTGGGAAAAATTGGTTTCGGCAGGATCCCGCGCGGTCATGGCACTGGAATGCCCCAAGCTTTAGCGACGATAGAAGCCACTGCAGCCGTTGGAGCAGCAAGATCTTGGACGCCTTTGAGTCCTTGCTTGAGGGCGCTCACGGTTCGCCCAATCAGGTTCTGGTCAGGATGTTCCTTCTGAGTCTCTTGTGCAAGATGGTCAATTTGGGTTTCTGCCCCAGTTTTCAAGAGTTCAGGGATGGATTCCGAGCTGCGAATAGCTTCCTTTAATGCCGCCAACGCGGGCAATAATTCCTCCCGTTCGGTTGAACCTTGCTGAGAAAATTCAGCTGAGACATTAATATCTCCACCAGCCTGACTGGGTTGATAATTAAATGCAGCAGCGCTGCCACTGATTTGAACATCCCCTAGGGTGTTGGTCATGAACTGCCCTTCTTGCGTGGTGGCAGTGGCTCCAGTAGTGCCCAGAACTTCTGATAGACGTCGCTTTAGCTCTTCACGTTCTTCTAAGCTGAGGGCTTCTATTCCCGCTAGGATTTGTTCAACAGTGAGTTTGAGCATAGTGCAGAAAGCTTGTGTTGAGTGACGTTTGGCATGTGGGACGATCGCTCTTCTTACTACGGTATTCTCTTTTCCATTGGCTGTATCCGTTCCAGAAAATTGTCTTAATACACTCATTGCGATCGCCCTGAATTCTGTGGCAAATGGCAGCTCAAACGTGGCCAAAACCTTACACTCCAAACACTCACCGCTAGATCGCAACTAGCCTGGAATCGCTGCACTCCCAGTCCGATCACCCATGCGCGATCGCTCTCAACTCCTGACCGACCTGCAAAACTTAGTGAAGCGACTTGAAGCTGATTTGCAGAAGCGGGTGCAGGCTCTCGAAGTGCCAGAGGTGGGAAAGAAGCTACGAGCTGACTATGACGAGGCCAAGACCGCCGATCGCACGGCGCAAACCTTTACTCAATGGGTGACCGACCAGCAAACTCAGGTCGCGGTGGCCTGGGTGCTGAGTGCTACCTTTGCCCGGTTTTTGGAGAATAACGGGCTGGTGAGCCCGGGATGAGCACGAGGCCTATTTTCGCGAGCACCCAACCAAGACCGATCGCGAGTATCTGCTGTGGGCGTTTGGCGAACTGTCGAAACTGGAAATTTTTGGCGAGGGCAATCTGGTTTGGGATATTCCCAACTGGCTGAGTGGGGATGCGGCAGGGGAAATCCTGGCATTTTTCTAGGCCATTGACCCGAACACGGGGGCGCTGGTTGGGCGAGATTCTGCCATCCTTTGAGCACCGAACGACCAGTGGTGTGGTGGAAGACATCAACAATCGCTTGAAACTGATCAAACCTTCTGGCTACGGGGTCAGAAATTTCGAGCGGTTCAAATTACGCGGTCTGATTAGCTGGCATTTTCCGACTTCGGCGGCATCGTTAATCCGGTAGAGCCAACCTTTTCCTGCCGCTGATAACGTCTACGGTCAAACCCCTGACCGGCAACCAACGAACGACGTTTCCAACATCTGTCGATATCAACGGCAGTCTACGCTTAATCAAGCATCTCATTGAACAAGATAAATTCAAAGCAGTGTTCGATAGAACATTGCCGCTAGAACAAATTATCGAAGCCTATAGATATGTTGAAAAGGGACCCAAAATAGGTAATGTCGTCATAACTGTGGAACATAACGGCATTTTCTGACATTGAGTTCAAGCCTTACTTAAATGGAGGAAAGCATGAGTTCAGATAAAAAGGCCTCAAGCATTTTTGCAGATACGAAAGTAGATGTGAGAATAAAACTTTCAGCATTATGGGCAGCCACAATGTTCTGCTACTTATATGCGGATATTTTATCCCTCTACAGGCCAGATTTTTTAGAGCAGATAATGATTGGAGAAATAATTGGTTTCCAAATCAATCAAGCATTTCTACTGGGAAGCGCAGTATTAATGTCGATTCCGACTATCATGATTTTCTTGTCTCTGATCCTGAGTCCTAAAATCAATCGCTATGCAAACATGATTTTGGGGATAGCTCATATTGGCCTTGCTATCACTACGATGCTGACGCCAGAAGCATGGGCTTATTATTTATTTGACAGTGCTGTAGAGATCGTGCTCCTTTCACTCATTGTTTGGTATGTGTGGAAGTGGCCTAAACAAAACTACAGTCAATAACTTGGATAGAAAGCCGATTTGTATTTATCTTCCGATTCAGCAGCAAATGGAGGATACATGAAAATTGCTATTGGAATTGCCGTGATCGTGGCTGGATTAATTTGCTGGATTGGGCAATTGCTTTCATTCTTCGCTCCTGCAGCAGCCAACAAACTTGGCGTCTGCGAAGCCGAAGGAGAAATGGACCCTGTCCTATTCCTGATTGAAACAAAGGCGAACGGCCTTACCGACGTGGTCCTTACCTGGATGCTGCCCCTATCCGCCCTGCTGATGATTTTGGACGTGTCAGGCTGGCCCATTCTCGCCCTGATTGGTGGTGGCATTTACCTCTACTTTCCGGGCCCCGTTATATTAAATCGCGTCTTCCTAAAAAGACACGGTAGAAATATTGGGAAAGCCTCATCGGAGTACACAGCATACGTGCTTGGCTTCATCTGGATCATCTCGGCCACTGCAATGATCACTCTGGCAATTAGAGAGATATCGGCATAGCTATGAGAGTCAAGGCATTCCTCACACAATCCTCATTTTGGTGCTCCAGGATCGAAATATGGAGGAGGAAAAGGTAGAGTCAATATCCTCTGATCAGATGAAAAGAGTCACTGCGTTTGTTGGAAGTGCCCGCAAGCAGCACACATACAACGCCGTCCGCCAATTTATGGTTTATTTGCAGGCGTTGGGTGATATCGAGTACGAGATCGTCGTCCTCAGTGATTATCATCTTGGGGCCTGTAGAGGGTGTCAGCAGTGCTTTGCGAAGGGTGAGGAGTCCTGTCCTTTGAGGGACGACCGGGATGTGCTCATCGAGAAAATGATGGCGTCTGATGGCGTCGTCTTTGCCACACCGAACTATGTATTCAACGTCTCCGGCATCATGAAGGTATTTCTCGACCGGCTTGGCTTTATCTGCCATCGCCCACGCTTCTTCGGGAAGACCTTTACCAGCATCGTTGCCCAAGGCATCTGCGGTGGCGATAAGATCGTCAGCTACCTCGATTTGGTCGGCAACGCCCTGGGCTTCAACACCGTCAAAGGAAGTTGCCTCACGGCGCTTGAGCCGATGACGAAGCAGGAAAAATTGAAGATAGACAGGGCGCTTGCAAGGCATAGTCAGCGGTTCTACAAACGGCTGATTAAGTCCGGCTATCCAGTGCCAACATGGCTCAACCTTATGGTTTTCAGAATGGGTCGAACGAGTATGCGGCTGGAGCTCGACGATACCAATTATGACTACCGGTACTACAGAGACAAGGGCTGGTTCGAATCTGACTATTACTATCCCGTGCACTTAGGCATAGTGAAGAAGGCGGTTGGTAGTTTCTTCGACTGGATTCAAGTGAGAAGGACAAGAAACCGGAAGAGTGGATCAGTGCTGTCACTTTAGCCCAGGGATATTGGTTTTAGGCAGGGTGTAGGGTGTCATGCACTGGCTTCTTGTTTCGTTTGTAGTTTTGATAGTTGGGTTGGCAAGTGCCATTGTCTTGACGACGCGAACTAGCACGCCTTCTTTCCTGGACGCTGACGGCAACGTCTTGCCAGAGTCAATTGCTGAGGAACGCCGAGTGAAGCTCGGAGGTGTTGAGCAATATGTGCTTTTGAGGGGACGATCGCGCACCGCGCCGCTTTTGGTTTATGTGCATGGTGGCCCGGGTGGATCGGAGACGCCCTTCCTGCGGATCTACAATGCCGAGCTAGAAAACGACTTCCTAACCGTGTACTGGGATCAGCGGGGTACGGTGAAGAGTTTTGATGCCCGTCTCGATCCTACCGAACTCACGATCGCGCGGATGACCGCTGACTTAGGAGAGCTCATCGACCTGCTCCTCGCAGAATTCAGTCAAGATCAGGTGCTCCTGGTTGCCCATTCCTGGGGCACAGTCCTGGCGCTGGAATATGTCGCGGCTCGCCCAGAGACTGTCGCAGCCTATATCAGCATTAGCCAAATGACGAACCAGATAGCAGACGACACAGAGAGTTTTTCATGGTTACTTGCCGAGGCTCAGGCCCATGGAGACGACAGGGCGATTTCTGGTCTCAAAGCCCTCGGCCCACCGCCTCACACCGCTAAGGAGATGATGGTTCGAGACCGTTATCTCAACCGGCTAGGCGGCATATTTGTCAAACCGCAATCTGATCTGGATTTGTTGCGGTCTGTTTTAGCATTGTCAGAATTTGCCTGGCCGGATTTCATATCGTTTCTCCGAGGCAATACCTTTTCACTCGAAGCACTCTGTCAAGAGTTGCAGGACTACGATGCATATAAGCGGCATCCCAAGATTGAAGTGCCCATTATTTTGATGCTCGGTCGCCGCGATCGCGTGGTTTCTCCTTGCCTTGGAGCTGAATATTTAGCGACCTTGGAGGCACCTGATAAAGAGCTGATCTGGTTCGAGAAATCAGCCCATATGGTCCCGTTTGAGGAGCCCGAAAAGTTCAATGCCGCAGTCAGACAGATTGCCCGACAGGTCGGTTTGTTTGAGTAAGTCATTAAATTCTGACTTGACGAATAAATCAATGAAGGAGCAGGTCATCTATCGAGACATGAGGTCTGGAGAAGAGCCGATAGTTTGCGAGTTAGTTCGGCAGGTGTTCAATAAACTTGTGGCTCCAGACTATGGAAAGGCGGGGGCAGAAGAATTCTTCCGATTCGCCAACCCCGACGCAATGAAAGCACGACTAAAAGCTGGCGGCTTTGTGCTTGTTGCCAGCAGGTCGGAGGAATTGGTCGGAATGCTTGAGTTTGTATAGCGAGCCGCAGTTTGCTCCGGCTACTCGGAATTGTTGAAACCCATTGATAGCAAGCCTTTCAATTCCGCATTCCGAC
>CAZLYS010000402.1:0-5073 GCA_964563415.1 uncultured Halomicronema sp. | reverse complement strand
ACCAGCCAAAGGTGCGCTCCACCTTCCACCGCTTTTTCAATAAAACGAATCCTTGCGCGGCTTCCGGCCTGAGAACGACCCAAATAACCTAGCGCAGGGTGTCAATGGCCCACTGGGATAGCGAATACAGACTCAGCTAGTCGTTTCTGCGATGGGTGTGCACATCCACGCCTCCTGCTCCCTTGATGCACTTGTCGTGAAGGGGGTAGTAGTGAGGTTTGATGCGCGAACTTCCCTAAGAGTCAATCATCTGCACCATGAGGCTCTGATCGGATAAAGTCAGACTCTTTCTTAATTGTCAGATGGCATCCGTGTAATATCGATGCCTTAGATTCGGACTACAAATGCAACGCTGTCTACGCCATTACACCTCATCCCTGATGGGCAGTACTATCACACAAAAGTGTGCTAAGAAAGCGGCCCAAGCTCCCTGGTTTCTGTCGGAGAATTCACCAGTGGCTGGTCATTATCTAGAAACTGGGGAGCTGACAGAATGTCTTATTTTTAAGGGGTGCAAAGTAGCATGGACGATTGATAGTCCGAATGGCTGTGAGCGATAGTTAGTAACGTAGTCAGCTAATCTTCTGAAAGGTTTCTCGACTTATAGGAACGACACAGTCCCTAGAGTAAGGATTGCACTGTGGGATCCACACCGCTTAGCTCAAACTCCTCGAGTAGCGAAATCCACTCTGGTGATTGCTCGTCTGAAAGCTCCGAGACCATATCGAGCCAAATCCCTTCTTCTAAGTAGGCTTGGTAATGCAGGCTAGAATCAGTTTTTGCTAGGGTTTCAGCAAGTTGTGGACTCACCTCTACTCGCTGAATAGGTCCCGAAACTTCTTGAAAAACATAGATTTGATCTTGCCCTTCAACACTTGAGGTTTCTTCCCCTAAGGCAGTAATCCCCAAGTCATTCAGTTCCAGTTCACCTTCAATAGGGACAGGGATAGAGTCATTGGCAACCGTAACAGCTTCAGATTCCCCATCAGTTACGCACAGCATTCGTATCTGCCACCGAGATATTTCACCCGATGCAAGAGCAGTGTGGTCAGGCAATTGTAGTCTTACAATGCCAGGCGTTGCGGGTAAGGCATAGGAAAAAGATGTCGCCTCAGCCCCTTCACCGAGATCAAGGAATAGATCGATTTGGGGGTAATTTAGCCGGTCAAAGGGTACGTAGAGCAAAATTTCTGGGTTGGCTTGAGTCGTAGTGGCCACGGCATCGGGAATCAGTGCCACTATTTCTTCATTGCTGGCAGCAATTTCATCAGACTTGCAATATTCGTTGCGGATGGCACCGCCCCGAGAGCGGCTCGAAGCGCCCCCACCAGAGTCACCGCTAAAAATACCCCTGACAGAATCGAGAAAGTTGGCTTCAGCAGGGATCACGAATATGCCATTAAAAGATGACACGATTGCGATGGCTAACAGTCCCCTTTTTAGGTGTCGTGTCGAGAACTCTCGGCGCATAATGGTTTTTCTCCTTAATGTAGATTCAAGTTTAGGGTTTGCGTAAGCGATCGCCCAACAACGCCACGCCCCCAGCAGTCAGGCCAAAAGCGCCAAATGCGGGAACAAAGGGAATCCAGAGGGTAGCGAAGACCATGGCTCCCCAGCAGCAGACATAGAGAATACCTGTGCCAACACCAATGCCCAGTATCAACATCCGAAAGCGGGAAGTTTGTCGGGCCATAAATCCGCCTGCTAGCCCCCAGGCCAAAATCCACAGGGCCTCTTGTCCAAAGGGCCACCAGTTCACCAGCGATCGCCCATCTAAGACCGCGCTCAAGAGTTGACTGGTCATCTGTCCTTGGACGAAAACGCCCGGCATCGTGCCATGAGGTGTTTCCCAAGAATCGGCATTGCGATCAGCGTAGTCTACATAGCCAATTAGTACGATGCGATCAGCAATCAAATCGTTGGGCACTTGTTCAGTTAACAACGCTTCCAGAGAAACTTGGGGAGCGAAGGCGATCGCATCCTTAGCTTTACCCGTGTCGGCGTTCGGAGTCGTCCGAAAGTGTACGAGGGTTTGATAGCCATTCAGGTCCTCGCCATCACGATAGTAGATGCCTCGAGCCGGGCGTAAGTTAGGGACAATTACGTCATCAAACCGGAGACCATTGCCGCGAAAGCCCCCTTCAGGCGTTTCTGGACTGGTAAAAGTAACACCTTCTGGTTCAAGATACCGCTGGGCCAGGTTCAAACTGAAGGATGTTGTCGTGGGACAAAACTCAGGATCAGGACTATCCATCAGGTAATGTCGCCGAACGTAGGTCGCGCCGCCGGGGCGATCGCTCACAAAGTTCGAAAAGGTCACCTGCTCAGGGGCAACTTCTGCAGCGGCATAAACGCCGGGCGTTTCGACATCCCCAGCGAGGCAGACAGTGATGACATTGTCAGCTTGTTGCAAGGTTTGGGCCAACTCAGCGGTAGCCGGAAAATCACGGTAAAAATCAAGGCCAATTAACCGGGCCTCATTGTCGTTCAACACCTGAATCGCGTCATTCAAAGCATCATCGGGCAGGGTACCAATGGTCGGTTCGTAGCGACCTGAAATGAGTCCATCACGAATAAACGAGCCGCTTTTTTCATCGACAGTGACGACTAAAAAGCGATCGTCTTGGGGCTCGGCTGCCCGCTGTCGCAACATGTGGTCATAAGCAAAGAGTTCGAGGCCTTCCAGAAAACCAAACAGGCGGGCAATCAAGATGAGCAGGGTAACCCCAAAACTTGCCCCAATGACTGTGCGCGGCTTAACCTTGCGCTGAGCTAACTGTTGACTAGCGACAATATATTCCTTTTGCAGTTCTGAAGGTTTGGGAGATTGCTCACCCACTTGGGCCAACCAATGCTCGGCTTTGACAACTTCTTTAGCTCGCAGCAGCGCACTATCGTCACGTTCCACTTGCTCCCAATTAGAAGCTCGCATCAGCAATCGAGTATGTTCAAGCACATGCTGAGGGTGACTTTTGAGGATACGATACAGCCCCCAAAAGTTACTCATAAAGTTGCCATCATGCTCACTAAAGTCAATCCAGGGGCTGCCTACGAGGGACTTGGGTAAGGGCGATCGCCCAAGCTCAGTCTTATCAATCTTTTGGGCGGCTAGCTTGTCATGCAGTTGCTTCACCAAGGACATCGCCCCAGATTGATAAGACACGGCGATAACTCGCTTTGAGAGTTTTTCAGCGATGTTTAACTCGTCTAAAACGCTAGGGGAAGCCAAGCCGTCTTGAGAGACCACTACGATAAAGTTTTCAGCACGCTCAATGGCAGAACGAACCTGCAGAGCATAGTCGGCTCCCAAGTCAGCCGGGTCTGACTCAAACCAAGTTTGCTCACCTTGGAGCTGCAGCGTTTCATGAAGTTTGCGGGCAAAGGTAAGGTCGCGCGAGTCGCTAGAGAGAAAGACACTCAGCCGTACATCCTCAGGCTGATTGAGACTAGCCTCAACAAACTCAGTTTGAATGGGCAGTGGCTGATATTGCTGGCGGGTTTGAGCCACCTGTAGCCAGGCATTGGCCTGTTTCAGCGCTTGGCCTTGCAACAGAATACTGGGATTCTTGAGCTGACGCTCCCATTTTAAGGTTCTCACCAACAGGCGTTTGTGGGCCCCAACATAGTCGGCCTCTTCGCTTAGCGCCTTGAGCAGGGCAGCTTCATCTTCTAAGTAGTCGGCATCTTCGACATTGTCTGTAAGGTCAATGAATTGCAGCTTTTCGAGCTCTGGCGGCAGCATCGCCTCGTCGACCGGCTTGACCAAAATTGGGATGATGCGCTTGTTTAGCTGCCTCGCGTAGTCGATTTCCTTTTGGCACCAGGGCGATCGCAGCGCTGCTGGCGACAGCAGGTAAACCAGGTTGCTGGCTCCTTCGATCCCCCGTTCGATGGATTCCTTGTAATCCACCCCGGTTTGAATGTCTTTCCAGCTAGTCCAGACTGTTTGAGCGGCGCGGGTGAGAGAACCATAAATCTGGTTCAGCACTTCCCGGTCTTCTTCAGCGTGGCAGATGAAGACATCAGTCAACCCATCCTGGGTGAATTTGAGGCTTTCGGTAATGAATTCACTATGCAGGCGCGTGGGCTCACAGGGGGGCTGGTGATCGCTAAACTTTGTGGTCAGCCAGGCTTCCGCTTTGTGGAGTTCAGCATCGACCAGCAATGATCGGGGCAACCGATTGTCCTTTTCCCAGTCGATCGCCTGATTGAGCAGAACGGTATGGGAATGGACATAGTCGCGATCTCGTTCAAAAATCGCCAGCAGGCCTTGAAAAGACGTTTCAAAGTCGTCCTGCCCTTCTCGAAAGTAAACCCAGTTAATTTTGCTGATGAGAGGATGCATATTGGGAAAGCTGGAATGCTTACCCGCCGCTTGATACGTCTCCCATTCTTCATCGGTGCCGTTGGAGTTGCGGCTCTGCCAAGTTTTTCGGTCAATCTGCTCGACATGGAGCAGGGGAATGATGCGCTTGTTTTGCTGAATCGCTAGCTCCACTTCCAAACCGCAATAAGGCGAGTTGACAGAGTGAGGCGCAATGATGAACAGAAAGTTATCGGCTTTATCGATGCCGTCATCAATCTGTTTCTGGTAATCCACTCCCAAGGGAATGTCGTCGAAGTCGAACCAAACTTCCAGCCCCGTTTCGACTAACCGCTGGTTGAGCTTGGTGGCAAACCCTAGGCTGTCCGCTCGACCATAGGAGATAAAGACGTCTTGTAAGGGATTCATGCAAGCTAAATCTCATCTGGCTGCAGCGGAGCGGTTTGCCTGGGTTTCAAACTCAATTTGGTTTGACTTAGCGATCTATTCAGAGCGAAGAAGGCTTGTCCGGGATTGTAAGGGTTTTCCCTGAGACGTTTTCACTGAATCCGGAACAATTTAAAGAATTTTCAAGTTTGATACAAAAAAACTTGCTGAGTTGGGGTGATAGGGCTTATTCTCCTGCCAAAGTCTCCGTAATAGCACTGATGCTTGGCTTCGGTGTTATATCTTTGCCGGGTGATGATGAGACTCGCTAGACCTCTTGCATCAATGCTGAGCGCCCCCTAAATCCCCCAATACTGGGGGAC
>CAZLYS010000401.1:0-5078 GCA_964563415.1 uncultured Halomicronema sp. | reverse complement strand
AATCAACTGTCAGTTCTACCGAACATATTTGACCAGTTGCTTAACCTAAAGAAATTAGATTTAGGCTTTAACCGATTACCTGATGACGAGGTTAAATCCATTCAATACCAAGTCGATTGTGATTTTTTGAACATTGCTGGTCAGGGAACATCCTCCGCTTCTAACTCGTAAATTAAGGAAGCCAGTAAAGAGTATCGTAGGGCTGCAGTTGCAGAGTACTGAGTGATGATGTCACATCAAGCAGAGCTGAACTGTAGGTTTAAACCGGTAAGGTTCTGCTTACGATCGCCCATAATGTTGATCGCTTTTACAAGCTGGAGTGATTGTGTTATCCGAGTTGTGATGGTCGCCTGCCGGAACTAGTCTAGTCTTTGGCGGGGGCAGCATTTATAGAAATATCGTGTGCCCTAACGGAATATGGCGTCCGTCGTTGAATCCTAACTATAGTTACTTCGGATTCAGATTTTCCAAGATTGGGGAATATGTCAGGCTCATGGGTCAGTCCTCACTGAACTGCAATTTGCTCAAGGAGGTAATTGAGTGAGATCGTCCTCGACAGATTCGACCATTGACTTTGTAAACCATCGCCCTTGGGTCCGGACACTGTTTCATTGGCAGGGCTCAGTGTTGCCTGCAGTGTTACCGCGATCGCTTTTCTGTGCGGGCTTTGGGCTATTTATTGCTTTTTTATATAAGTCCGGGGCACCGGTTTACTTTCAAAACTTGGTCAATATCGTGCCGAGCATTGTGCTGGGGCTGCTGTTGGTATTTCGCACTAACACTGCTTATGAGCGCTTTTGGGAAGGACGGAAGCTGTGGGGCGAACTCGTCAACACCAGTCGCAATCTGGCTCGACAAATCTGGGTCGCCGTTCGAGAAGACGCCCCGAGCGATCACGAGGCTAAAGTCCATCAATTACGCCTGCTCGTCGCGTTTGCGATCGCCACCAAGCAACACCTTCGTTATGAGCCTTTGGGAGATAGCTTTACGGCCATTGTCACCTCACGGGAACTCGTGAAACTCGAAAAGATGCATCACCCGCCTTTAGAGATTGCCTTCTGGACTTCTGATTATTTGCAGTCTTGCTTTAATCAGGGCCGTCTCAATGCTTATCAACTCGCTGCCATGCTGGCCCAGGTTGATGTCTTGGTCAATGTTTTGGGTGGCTGTGAACGGATTGTGAAAACCCCCATTCCTCTAGCCTACGTCATCCACCTTAAGCAATTGCTGCTCTTATACTGTCTAGCCTTGCCGTTTCAAATGGTAAGTGCTCTGGGGTGGTGGACTGCGATCGCAGTGGGCCTCATCAGCTTTGCCGTTTTTGGGATCGAAGCGATTGGCATCGAAATTGAAAATCCCTTTGGTCACGATGCCAATGACCTACCCCTCGACACCATCTGCGAAACGATGCAGCGCAACATCGAAGACCTGATCACCCTGACGCCCGATAATTGCCGGTGGCAAGACAACGTCTCCTCAACAGCCCTGTCTTCAACCCCTTTGTAACTTAAACTGCTGCTGACAATCACATTTTGGGGATTGACCAACAACTGCCATAATTGCCAGGAAGTTGAGTTATCGAGTCAAAAGCGTGGTTGACCGTGAGGGACACAGTATCTTACGTCCACTAGTCGCGATCGCGGCCTTTATGGTGATTGTGGCTGGACTCAAAGCTGCATCAGATTTATTGGGGCCAATCTTACTCTCAATATTTGTCGTCCTTGTCACGGCCCCTATCACCCAATGGTTGCGAGCCCGCCGTATGCCTGGATGGATGGCCAACACTCTTGTCATCTTAGGTGTGGTCGCAGTTGGACTATTGCTCGTTATCTTTTTGGCTGCTTCTGTGGCGCAGTTGACGAGCGCTGTGCCGGAATATCGCAACCTGATTGATATTCAGTTAACACAGCTAGAAGCCTTGCTTTCTAGTCGAGGTCTAGAAAGTGCTGATCTGCTAAGTCTAGAGTTTTTGCAGCCCACCCGCTTGATTCAACTTGTGGTTTCATTTCTCACTGGCTTATTAGGCACCGTAGGCAATATCGGACTCACCCTTTTCATTTTCATCTATATGTTGGTAGGCTCTTCGAGTTTTTCTAACAAGCTCAAAGAGGGGCTCAGCCATCGTCCCCGCCTCCTCAACAAAATCCTTAGTTTTGGTCAAAGTGTCAGTCTCTATTTATTGATCAAGGGTTGGCTGGGGGCTATGGCGGCGATTGGCCAAACCTTTTTACTCTTGGCTTTAGGAGTGGACTTTGCGGTACTGTGGGGCGTCTTATCTTTTTTGTTCAACTTCATCCCCAATATCGGCTACGTGATCGCGTTGATTCCTCCACTGCTGTTAGCGTTGCTGGACTCTGGTATTTGGTCAGCCGTGGCCGTCTTTATCGGGTATGCCTTAATCAACAACTTTTTTGACATGGTGATTGGCCCGAAGTTTCTAGGTCAAGGCCTCGATTTGTCAACGCTAGTGACGTTCTTAGCCGTCATTTTCTGGACCTGGATTCTAGGACCGATTGGGGCGTTTTTGGCGCTACCCCTAACCGTTATGCTCAAGACACTGGTGTTAGAAGCTTTTCCCGACAGTGCCATTTTGGCCAAAGTGATCAGTGCAGACGAAAGCTGACCAAAGGATTGAAGGCAACGTTTAGGAGTCACCGGGAGACATGTTTGAGCGATCGCGCCAATACCAGAGCACATAGGCTAGCGCCGCTATCTGCAGTGGCAATAATAGCACCATGGGTTTTAAGAATAGCGGTACTTCAATTTGAGTGAGTGTACTTAAAGTAGCCGCACTCATTAATACAATGGCTAGCTTTACAGGCAGTTTGCGTTTTGGCATGGGGACTTCTCAATCAAGGTTGATGTCGATGAAATCTGGCAAGCAGGGTCGATTAAAGCGCGATAGCCCCAGCAACAAACTGCTGCCAGGCGACAGTGTCATCTAGCCCCCAAGGTAGCGATGGCAGGGTATACCGTACCCAGAGTCGCAAGCCGTAATAAGCCACGTACGCCCCAACGAGAATGACGGTCGTGCGCGATCGCCAGAGCCGCCGATACCAGTTTGCGAGCGAGCGTTGGGTGATGAGTTCAGCAGTAGTGCATAGCGAGAGCATTCCGACTAGCGCTACCACTATCGGGCCAAAGAGGTGGTAACTCAGCGATCGCGGCCAATCTCCTACGGCCAGCGCCAAAACAGAACGAGTGAGACCACAGCTCGGGGCAGGAAACCCCAACAACCACTGAAATAGGCAAGGGGGAAATGGGAAATCCAGGCCCCAATGACTGACTCCCAAAGCAACCCCTAAGGGACTGAGCAGAGTTGTCAACGTCACAATGCGCCAAAAAGGCGATCTCAATCGTGGCAGAGCGATCGCGACTGAATCACCCCCTAATTGCTGTGATGATTGGTTATGGAAAGGAAAGCGCGAGAAAAGTTTCATATCGTCGTTCAGCAGGGAACACAGGGATCTGGCTTAAAACTATCAGCCCATAGAAATGGAGGGTGTAAGTTCGTCCTAGGCTGGAAGTGAGCTAGGTAGCAGAGAAAACAAGGAGCCAAAACCTGGAAGGTGCTGCGATTTCTACACTGAGGATTTAGAACCAGCCACGCTTGTTCTGTACATAGGTCGCTGCAAACTCTTCATCTGTTTTCGTCAAATAGATGATGCCTTCGACCAGCCCGATGATGCCCATCACTGCGCCCCCCACACCACAGGTGAACACAGTGACTGCCAGCATAATAATGCCTTCAACCGTGTAACCCAGCACAAATTTATGAATGCCAAAGGCCCCAAGGAGAATACCTAAGACGCCAGCAATAATCTTCTTATCACTCTGGTTTGCATCAGGATTGGTCATGGCTATTTTCCTTTGAGTTTGGAATCTATTGCATTGAACCTAAATACTCGCGAACTATTGCGAACTCCGCACTGATGTTCAAGACTCTTAAAAACCTGTTATGCAACCAATGCAAAGTTTCAAGCGATTTGGCTGCTGACTAACCTGGCAGTGTCTGACTAGATGAAGCGGAACAGCCGCAACTCCTAAATCTGGTTTCGACAGGTAAGAGGGGGAACATCAGCTTCTGACTCGGTTTATCAGATCAACAAAGAGACCTCAGCGTTTATACGGGAGTCGCTAGTTAGGATACTGATGATTACACCTAGATATTTGCAGCGGGCATAAAAAACTACCACTGGCTGGTTATGAATTAAGCGATCGCGATTCTCTCTAGGTCACTAGGACCTCATTCTTGATCGGCTTCAAACAAATGATGTAAAAGACTTCAGGGATTGCGGAGGGCTCAGCGTCCTCGCTAGCGGATCGTCTTGAATCAGGGTGAAATCGTTACATTAAGTCGCGTTAGACACACTAATAGCTCTCTGGATTCCGCAAATAACGAAGGTATCTTTATCGGGATCGGGTGGATATTAAAGTTTTGATGAACCTTGTCATCAGGGCATATACGGAGATGGAGGTTGAGAATATTCTGAAGTTGCTTAAGAAGCAACTATAGGAGTCGATTTTCCGGTGATTAATATACAAAATCGTACTGCCGTCCCGTTTGACTTTGCAGTTCCTGGCATCGCATCTACTGATAACTCCAACTCTTATCTCCCGAGTGGCCTCAATTTAGAGCATCCTTCGGTCAGCAGTATTTTGAAGCGCTGTCTCGATATTGTGGGTGCGGTCGTTGGCCTGGTGGTCACAGCCATCCTTTTTATTCCTATTGCGATCGCAATTCAAATTGATAATCCTGGCCCTATCCTTTACAGCCAGGTGCGATGTGGGCATCAAGGTAAGACTTTCCGCATCTGGAAATTTCGCTCGATGGTGACCAATGCTGATAAGTTGAAGCATTTAGTCCAAAACGAAGCCCAGGGATTAGTCTTTAAAAATAAGAATGACCCTCGGATTACTCGGGTTGGGCGACTACTGCGCAAAACCAGCCTCGACGAGTTTCCTCAGTTTCTCAATGTATTGCTGGGTGATATGAGCCTGGTGGGCACTCGTCCTCCTACCGTTGATGAGGTCATGAAGTACGAATCTCATCACTGGCAACGCCTGAGTGTTAAACC
>CAZLYS010000400.1:0-5080 GCA_964563415.1 uncultured Halomicronema sp. | reverse complement strand
ATCAAGAAGAAGAAGCTGTACTGCAAGCCTTGCGAGAACTCCTGCATCAGCCAGACTTGACTTGGAAAGCAGCTTTAAAAGAAATTCAACACATTCAACACCGACGCCAATCTAAAGACACTGCACCACCATTACCGAGAAATCCGGCAGCCAAGCGGTCTGCAGCGAGTCCATCTCCCCAAGAGTCTCCTGAAGACGAAGATTTCCGGCACAGTACGGCATGGCGCCCTGGCACTTACGGTAGTCGCATTAGTTGGAAACCGCGCCACCATAAACCTTCCGCAGACAGCGGGTTTGGCGAGAATGCTCTGTAAAGCGGGGACATTCTTGGTCAAGGTAGCTTTCAAACAGTTGTGCATTTTGCCCGGTATGCCTCCAAGGCCGCAGTCTCTGTCTAATCGATCATTTGTTTGAATTCCAGCATGGGTAAGCATCAATCGGCTAACTCTCATCAGGTCCTCATTAACATCAACCTGATGGGGCATACTGCGCTTATCACATTCAATCTTGACCAGATCTGAAACACTTTCCCATTCACCAGAACCATTGCAGTCAGTCCCGCCCCCAAGATTGCTAGTCAACTAGAAGAAGAGAGTAGGCACTGCATAAACTTCAGATCTAACCAGCGGTCAAATTTGTAACCGACTTGCGGAAAATGAGCGACTTCTTGAAAGCCAAATTTTTCATGAAGTCTCAAGCTTGCAATATTATCGGCATCGATGCCCGCTACGATCGCATGTAGCTGCATCTCTTCAGCCGCTTGTAACAACTGAGCCAGTAGCTGTTTCCCCCAACCCCGCCCACGATATTGGGGGGCAACATACAGTGAGTTTTCGACCGTGTAACGATAGGCCTCCCACGATCTAAAAGCGCCCAAGGCTCCAAACCCCACAATCGCCCCTCGATCCTCAGCCACGATAATCGGAAATCCGGCTTGCTGCTTGGCCGAAAACCAGTCTTGGCGCATTGCTAAAGTATGCGGGGCATAGTCATAAACGGCTGTGGTATTGAGAATGGCATCGTTATAGATATCTAGAATGCTGGGTAAATCAGCCTCAGTCGCAGATCGAATCATCACCCATGGTCAGCGCTAGACTACTGCAATTGTGAAGGTAATGGCATCGGACGCACCGCAATCGTCTGGGACTCGTTACCACGTTGAATCTCCACATCAAGCGGTTGACCAATTTCACCTGCATCCACTGCTGCCTGCACATCAGCCGGGGTGGTAACAGGATTACCATTAACGCGCTCGATAATGTCTCCCGCTTTCAGACCACCGGTCGCCGCCGGAGTATCTTCCAAGACTCGCACGATTAAAACGCCATCTTCAGCGTCCACCTTAACGCCAATCTCACCTTCCGCATTAATGCGATCTCGAATCTCAGGCGTGAGCAACACCATCTGGATACCCAAGTAAGGATGTTGCACTTCGCCATCTTCAAACAGCTGCTGGGCAATGCGGTTAAAAGTTTCTACCGGAATTGCAAAGCCTAAACCTTGAGCATCTTTGCGAATAGCAGTGTTCATCCCAATGACCTCACCTTGATCGTTGAGCAAGGGACCACCGGAATTACCAGGGTTAATCGCCGCATCAGTTTGAATGAACTGTACCCGCTTATCAGGAATACCAACTTCTGAGCTGCTGCGTCCCAAAGCGCTAATGATGCCAGCGGTCACAGTATTGTCGAGCCCCAGGGGGTTCCCGATCGCGATCGCCCATTGCCCTGGCGATAACCCTTCAGTCCGGCCGAGCACCACAGCCGGCATATCAGTAGCATCAATCTTGACGGCAGCGACGTCAGTCACCCGATCAATGCCGACCACAGCCCCTTCAAAGGTCCGGCCATCCGTTAACGTGACCGTGACTTTAGACGCCCCTTCGACCACATGAGCATTCGTAATAATCCGGCCATCGCCCGAGATGATGAAGCCCGATCCAGTGCCCTGCTGAAAGGGTTCTGGCAATGGCATTTCATCCCCAAAAAATCGCCGAAAGAAAGGATTCTCCAAGCCTTCTGGGAGTTCCATCTCAGAGTTATCGGCATCAATGCGAACGACCGCTGCCCCCACACGGTTCACCGCATCCGCAATAAAATTAGGATTGCTCTGAGCTGGAGGCGCTAGCGCCACAGTCGGTAATTGTGGCTCTTCAGTAGTTAATGCTGTTTGTACTAGGGGAGAAGTTTCTACCTGCGGTGTAGGCTGGGGGGGGGATTGGGCTGGCCATTGCTGATGGCCAGCCCAACCTATCCCCCCGCCAATTAATAAAGTGACGATTGATAGCCCAATTTGCTTCGGAGCCGAGCCCATCGCAATTCTCCAGCGATTTTATGATACAAATTGCTACTACTTTAGCGAAAATAACAGCGAGGTTGACAGTAATTTGTGACAGCACCAGCCTTCGATGGAGGTCAGCGATCGCCCCTACGAGGGAACTTTCATCGCCTCGCCTAACGTCAACTCCTTGACAAGCGTTAAGGTGGTTCCATCCTGAGCGGTAAGTCGTTACCGTCCCTCAGACCAGCCAAAACTTTACTCCACTTTGGATCAGTTATGCCATTCAGAGAGTTCATGAAGAATGACAAAACTTTTGTTGCCCACTCTGCTCAAACTAATGGCCGCATCGTTGATCCAGCGTTAATGATTTTGATCAATACAATTCGCACCCAGAGCTCCCGCTTGGTAAAGTCATGATGGTGTCACACAAGCTCTACAAGCGAAATCCCAAATGCAGGCTGTTCAGGCACACAGTGACCAGCCTGCTCAGTATGTTAGGGGTATGGAGCCTCACCACTGGACAGTTAACGGCTCTCAGTGACGCATCACTCTGTCCAGAACCGGCTCTCCAACGGTTGACGACTCATTCAGTACAGGCAGGGGAAACCGTAGACAGCATTGCCACTACACATGGCTTGATGACTATTACCCTATTGGCCTTGAATCCCGAGATCGCGAACGGTTCACTGGCCCCAGGCACCTCACTCAAGATTCCACCTTTTAACGGCGCGGCAGTGGCTGTACCGGCTGGGCAAACCTGGCAAGACCTCGCGACTACATACGGAGCCCGAGCTGATGTCTTATTTGAAGTCAACGGTTGTCCCGCTACCATGCCAGCGCAGGTCTTTATTCCGGGTGTGAGTTGGCTGCTAGAGCATGCATCACCAGCCACGACTGCCGAAACTACGACGAATGACCCTCTATCCACCTATCCTCTCGCTACCGAGGGACAGATCATCGCGAACTACGGCTGGCAGACTGATCCAGTCCGCGACGAATTAGTCTTTAGCAGCGGTATTACGGTCGAAACGACCTTAGGCACCGCAGTTGTCGCGGCTGGTCGTGGCACGGTTGCATATGTCGGCACCGATGATGCGCTCGGCACTCTAATTGTGGTGAATCATCAGCAAGGTTTGCAAACCCGCTATGCACAGGTGCTAGACCCACAAATCCGGGTCGGTGATCAGGTGCAAGCAGGGCAGCAATTGGCGATCGCCACTCCCCAGACCGCAGAAACCAGCATTTTATATTTTGAAGTCCGCACCAATTCTAATCTGGGCTGGGTGGCCCGTGATCCCGGAGACTATATTCCCGAGTTGGCCGTACGATAAAGGACAAAGGGTCGGCGAGACAACAATATCCCAACTTTAGGATTCCAGTTTTAGGCAGTGGATTGATTGGTGAGATCAATGGATCAGGCCGTTGCGAGTAGGCATCGGTCCTTTTATTGCGAACGCATTTCTGAAGTGTGGCAACTCCCTGAAGACATCTTCTAGGACTCTGAGCAATATCAGCCCAGAACACCTGAAAGCCTCGGCATCACTACGCCTGCCTTCACGCCCCCAGCGCCGACCTTCGGCCATGAAACGACTCAAGATTTGACAGCGCGCTGATGACAACCTCTAGAATTAGTGGACAGCGTGCAAGGTTTTTCAGGCTGTTTGGCGTGTTGATGGACTAATTGCAATGACCACCCCACCCCCGGTTCCTACATTTTTTAAGGCTGAGCAAGTTGGCCAAGTTTATCGGGTGCCATATCAAGAACGAGCGGTCGCTGCGCGCACCTGGGCTCAGCAGCATGAGATTTTACCCGCCAGCCACGATCGCTTTCGTCTTTGTCTCTTACTCATCGATGTCCAAAATACGTTTTGCTTGCCAGAGTTTGAGTTGTATGTGGGCGGACGCTCTGGCCGAGGTGCCGTGGACGATAATCGACGACTCAGCCAGTTCATTTACCAAAATTTGGGCGTCATTACCGCGATCGCCCCTACGCTTGATACCCATACTGCCGCTCAAATTTTTCATCCTCTCTTTTGGATCGATGGCACCGGGCAGCCCCCAGCACCCATGACCATGATCAGCTACGACGAGGTGGTTGCTGGCAAATGGCAGGTGAATCCTGCTATGGCTCCTTATATGGCGGTTGAAGATTTACAGGAATTTGCGCTGCATTACACTCGCCGTCTCACCCAAGACAGTAAATATCCTCTAACGATCTGGCCTTATCACTCCATGCTCGGAGGCATTGGTCACGCGCTGGTATCTGTCATTGAAGAAGCCTGTTTCTTTCATGCCATTGCGCGCAATAGTCCTACCCGCTATGAAATCAAAGGCAGCAACCCCTTAACAGAAAACTATTCGGTGCTGAGTCCTGAAGTTTTGGAGGATGGCAAAGGCATGACGATCGCGACTAAAAATCAGCGATTCACCGAGATGCTGTTGAACTTTGATGCAATCGTGGTTGCCGGACAGGCTAAGAGCCACTGCGTCGCTTGGTCGGTTGAGGATTTGCTTACAGAAATCAATGCCCGCGATCCACAATTAGCACAAAAGGTCTACCTCCTCGAAGACTGCACATCTCCGGTTGTGGTGCCTGAGGTGGTGGACTTTACCGACGCCGCAGATGAAGCCTACGAGCGATTTGCGGCAGCCGGCATGCATCGGGTCACCACCGCAACGCCATTGAGTTCCTGGCCGGGCATTGAGCTGTAGAGCGCGATTGAGCGTACCGAGTGCAGCAACCCAATTCCGGGTTCTGCGACAGATTAAGGACTTACAGGTTCTCAACTACTGCAATCTA